>NZ_LZIX01000087.1:0-42935 GCF_001666955.1 Mycobacterium sp. E735
AGAGCTGCTTTCCGCTTAAACAATTGCTGGGCGATGTGCCGGGTGATGGTATTTGCCATTTTGTGATCTGTTGGGGTCGAAGCCCGTCGGCTCCGCGGTGGCGGTCGCCGAAGGGATGGTCACGAGGGTGCCCGTGACCGCGGCAAGAACGAGCGTCTTACGGACGTTCTTCAATATCTTTCCTTTCGCGGTGCGCGCGCGCCAAAGCAAGCCCACGGGGGTGGGCTGACGGTTTTTGGTTGGTGCGGAAACCTGCTTCGGAACGTGCCGGCTTGTCCTGGCACGACAGCGGTGGGCTCGATTCGCCCGGCGGAGTGTTACCGCCGGCCACGGACGCGACTTCGCCGTCCGCGGCCCCGGACGCCCCACCGCCGGCACCCGCGGGCTTCGACCCGAACCTGCCGCCGCCTCCCGGCCCGGAAGCCCCGCCGCCTCCGCCGGTGCGGGCGTACAGCGTGAACTGGGACGCCATCGCGCAGTGTGAGTCGGGTGGCAACTGGGGAATCAGCACCGGCAACGGCTTCTCCGGCGGCCTGCAGTTCACGCCGAGCACCTGGCGCGCCAACGGCGGGTCGGGCTCTCCCGCCGGCGCGAGCCGCGAGGAGCAGATCCGGGTGGCCGAGAACGTGCTGCACTCGCAGGGCATCGGCGCCTGGCCGGTCTGCGGACGCCGCGGCTGACCATCGCACTAATAAGTAATGCCGGGCCTTGGGCCCGGCATTACTTATCTGCGGGTCCGGTAGCGTCGGGCGCGTGACCGCAACGCCGCGCGAATTCGACATCGTGTTGTACGGGGCGACCGGCTTCGTCGGGAAGTTGACCGCCGATTACCTGGCACGGTCGGGTCCGGGCACGCGGGTGGCGCTGGCCGGCAGGTCGACCGAGCGGCTGCGGGCCGTCCGCGGCACGCTGGGCGAGTCCGCCCAGTCCTGGCCGCTGATCGCCGCCGACGCATCGTCGCCGTCGACGCTGAACGAGATGGCGGCCCGCACCCAGGTCGTCATCACCACGGTCGGCCCCTACACCCGCTACGGGCTTCCGCTGGTGGCCGCGTGCGCCGCGGCGGGCACCGATTACGCCGACCTGACCGGCGAACCGCCGTTCATCCGCAACAGCATCGACTCCTACCACAAGCAGGCCGCCGACACCGGCGCCCGCATCGTGCACGCGTGCGGATTCGATTCCGTTCCGTCGGATCTCACGGTGTATGCGCTGTATCTCGCGGCGCGCGACGACGGCGCGGGCGAGCTTGCCGAGACCGATTTCGTCGTGCGTTCGCTGTCCGGCGGACTGTCCGGCGGCACCATCGCCTCGCTCCTGGAAGTTCTCGACGCCGCCTCCGGGGATCCCGACATCCGGCGCCAGCTGGCCGACCCCTACACGCTGAGCGGCGATCGCGCCGCCGAACCGGAGTTGGGCCGCCAGCCCGATCTGCCCTGGCGTCGTGGCCGCGAGATCGCGCCCGAACTGGCCGGCGTGTGGACCGGCGGATTCATGATGGCGCCGGCCAACACGCGAATCGTCAGGCGCAGCAACGCGTTACTGGACTGGGCCTACGGCCGGCGGTTCCGTTATACCGAGAGCATGAGCTTGGGATCATCGCCCCTGGCGCCGGTGGGATCCGCCGTCTTGAGCGGCGTGGGCAACGCGAGCATGGAGTTGGGCAGCCGCTATTTCAAGTTGCTGCCGCGCCGGCTGGTGGAGCGCGTCATCCCGAAGCCCGGCACCGGGCCCAGCGCGGCGGTCCGCGAGCGCGGCTACTACCGCGTCGAGACCTACACCACCACAACCACCGGCGCGCGATACGTGGCGCGCATGGAGCAGCGCGGAGACCCCGGCTACAAGGCGACCTCCGTGCTGCTGGGGGAGTGCGGCCTTGCACTCGCGTTCGACCGTGACAAGCTCACCGACCTGCGCGGCGTCCTCACTCCCGCGGCCGCCATGGGCGACGCGCTGCTGGCCAGGTTCCCCGCCGCCGGTGTGACACTGCACGTCGACCGACTGCCATAGTGAGCTGCCTCACCGGCGATTCAGGCACTTACATCGGGGTGAACGGCGCTCCCTAGAATTGACGGGTGACCGCCAGCCGCAGCCCCGCCACCGACCTGCCGAAGTCGTGGGATCCCGCTGCGGCCGAAGGCGCTATCTACCAGAAGTGGCTCGATGCGGGCTACTTCGAGGCCGACCCGACCAGTGCCAAACCCGGGTACTCCATTGTGCTGCCGCCGCCGAACGTCACCGGCAGCCTGCACATGGGTCACGCGCTGGAACACACCATGATGGACGCCCTCACGCGCCGCAAGCGCATGCAGGGATATGAGGTGTTGTGGCAGCCGGGCATGGACCACGCGGGCATCGCTACCCAGAGTGTGGTCGAAAAGCAGCTCGCGGTCGACGGCAAGACCAAGGAGGACTTCGGCCGGGAGCTGTTCGTCGAGAAGGTGTGGGACTGGAAGCGCGAGTCCGGGGGCGCCATCGGCGGCCAGATGCGCCGGCTCGGCGACGGGGTGGCGTGGAGCCGCGACCGGTTCACCATGGACGAGGGCCTGTCACGGGCGGTGCGCACCATCTTCAAGCGGCTCTACGACGCGGGGCTGATCTATCAGGCCGAGCGGCTGGTGAACTGGTCCCCGGTGCTCGAGACGGCGATCTCCGACCTCGAGGTCAACTACCTTGACGTCGAAGGCGAGCTGGTGTCGTTCCGCTACGGCTCGCTCGACGACTCGCAACCTCACATCGTGGTCGCCACCACGCGGGTCGAGACGATGCTCGGCGACACCGCGATCGCGGTCCACCCCGACGACGCGCGCTACCGCGACCTCGTCGGCACCACGTTGCCGCATCCCTTCCTGGACCGGCAGCTGCTGATCGTGGCCGACGAGCACGTCGACCCGGAATTCGGCACGGGCGCAGTCAAAGTCACGCCGGCGCATGATCCGAATGACTTCGAGATCGGGTTGCGGCACCAACTGCCGATGATCTCGATCATGGACACCAAGGGCCGGATCGCCGACACGGGAACGCAATTCGACGGCATGGACCGCTTCGAGGCCAGGGTCGCGGTGCGCGAGGCGCTGGCCGCCCAGGGCCGCGTCGTCGAGGAGAAGCGCCCCTACCTGCACAGCGTCGGGCACTCCGAGCGCAGCGGCGAGCCGATCGAGCCGCGGCTGTCGCTGCAATGGTGGGTGCGGGTGGAATCGCTGGCCAAGGCCGCCGGTGACGCGGTTCGCAACGGCGACACCGTGATTCACCCCGCCAGCCTGGAGCCGCGCTGGTTCGCGTGGGTCGACGACATGCACGACTGGTGCATCTCGCGGCAGCTGTGGTGGGGCCATCGCATCCCGATCTGGTACGGGCCCAACGGGGAACAGGTGTGTGTGGGGCCCGACGAGACGCCGCCGGAGGGTTGGGAGCAGGACCCCGACGTGCTGGACACCTGGTTCTCGTCGGCGCTATGGCCATTTTCCACACTGGGCTGGCCGGAGAAGACCCCGGAACTGGAAAAGTTCTACCCGACAAGCGTTTTGGTCACCGGATACGACATCTTGTTCTTTTGGGTGGCGCGGATGATGATGTTCGGCACGTTCGTGGGGGGCGACGACGCCATCACCCTGGACGGCCGGCGCGGCCCGCAGGTGCCGTTCACCGACGTGTTCCTGCACGGGCTGATCCGCGACGAATTCGGCCGCAAGATGAGCAAATCCAAGGGCAATGTCATCGACCCGCTGGACTGGGTGGACATGTTCGGGGCGGACGCGCTGAGGTTCACGCTCGCCCGCGGCGCCAGCCCCGGCGGCGACCTGGCCGTCGGCGAGGACGCCGTGCGCGCGTCGCGCAATTTCTGCACCAAGCTTTTCAACGCCACTCGTTACGCGCTGCTGAACGGGGCCCAGCTCGCGCCGCTTCCGGCGCAGAACGAGCTGACCGATGCCGACCGCTGGATCCTGGGACGGCTGGAAGAGGTTCGCGCCGAGGTGGATTCGGCGCTCGACGGTTACGAGTTCAGCCGCGCCTGCGAGGCGCTGTACCACTTCGCGTGGGACGAATTCTGCGACTGGTACGTCGAATTGGCCAAGACGCAGCTGGCCGAGGGGGGCGCGCACACCACCGCCGTCCTCGCCGCCGTCCTGGACACCCTGCTGCGCCTGCTGCACCCCGTGATCCCATTCCTCACCGAGGCGCTGTGGCAGGCGCTGACCGACCAGGAGTCGCTGGTGATCGCCGACTGGCCACAGTCGTCGCGTATCGGGCTGGATCCCGTTGCCGCGCAACGGATCATCGACATGCAGCGGCTGGTCACCGAGGTCCGCCGGTTCCGCAGCGACCAAGGCCTGGCCGACCGGCAGAAAGTGCCGGCGCGGCTGGGCGGGGTGGACGGCGCGGATCTGAGCACCCAGGTGGCCGCGGTGACATCGCTGGCCTGGCTCACCGCGCCGGGCGACGATTTCGAGCCGTCGGTGTCTCTGGAGGTGCGGCTCGGGCCCAACATGGACCACACGGTCGTCGTCGAACTCGACACCTCGGGCACCATCGACGTCGCCGCGGAACGCCGCCGCCTGGAGAAAGATCTCGCCGCGGCGCAGAAGGAATTGGCCTCGACCACCGCCAAATTGGCCAACGAGGACTTCCTGGCCAAGGCCCCGCTGAACGTCGTCGGCAAGATCCGGGACCGCCAACGGGTGGCCCAGGACGAAACCGACCGGATCACCGCGCGGCTGGCCGGGTTGCAGTGAGCGAGCCCTCCGACTGGTCCGAGCCCGGCCGCGAAGATCACGGCGCCACCAGCCTGGCCCCGACCCCCGACGAGATCGCCTCCCTGCTCCAGGTCGAACACCTGCTGGACCAACGCTGGCCGGAGACGAAGATCGAGCCGAGCCTGACCCGGATCAGCGCACTGATGGACCTGCTGGGCTCGCCGCAACTGGCCTATCCCTCGATCCACATCGCCGGCACCAACGGCAAGACCTCGGTCGCGCGCATGGTCGACGCGCTGGTGACCGCGTTGCACCGGCGTACCGGGCGAACCACCAGCCCGCACCTGCAATCGGCGGTGGAGCGCATCGCGATCGACGGGCGCCCGATCACCCCCGCGCAGTACGTCGCGACGTACCGGGAGATCGAGCCCTTCGTGCAGATGATCGACGCGAAGTCGCAAGCCGCGGGCGGACCGGCGATGAGCAAGTTCGAGGTGTTGACCGCGATGGCGTTCGCTGCGTTCGCCGACGCACCCGTCGACGTCGCGGTCATCGAGGTCGGCATGGGCGGGCGGTGGGACGCCACCAACGTCGTCAACGCCCCGGTGGCGGTCATCACCCCGGTCGGCATCGACCACGTCGAGTACCTCGGAAACGACCTCGCCGGTATCGCCGGCGAGAAGGCCGGGATCATCACCAAAGCACCTGACGGCGCGCCGGACACCGTCGCCGTCATCGCGCGCCAGGCCCCCGAGGCGATGGAGGTGCTACTGGCCCAGACGGTGCGCGCCGACGCCGCGGTGGCCCGCGAGGATTCGGAGTTCGCGGTCTTGAGCCGTCAGGTCGCGATCGGCGGCCAGGTGCTGGAACTGCAGGGCCTCGGCGGGGTGTACTCCGACCTGTACCTGCCGCTGCACGGCGAACACCAGGCGCACAACGCGGCGGTGGCGCTCGCGGCGGTGGAGGCCTTCTTCGGCGCCGGCGCTCAGCGGCAGCTCGACGTCGAGGCGGTGCGGGCCGGCTTCGCCGCCGTCACCAGCCCCGGCCGGCTGGAGCGCATGCGCAGCGCGCCCACCGTGTTCATCGACGCCGCGCACAACCCGGCCGGCGCGGCCGCGCTGGCGCAGACCCTGAGCGAGGAATTCGACTTCCGCTACCTGGTCGGTGTGCTCAGCGTGCTGGCCGACAAGGACGTCGACGGCATCCTTGGCGCGCTCGAACCGGTGTTGGACGCCGTCGTCGTCACCCACAACGGGTCCCCGCGGGCGCTGGACGTCGAGTCGCTGGCGCTGGCGGCCGGGGAGCGATTCGGCCCCGAACGGGTGGTTTCGGCCGAGAACCTGCGCGACGCCATCGATGCCGCGACCGCGCTGGTCGACGACGCGACGCTGGACGCCGACGCGGAGGCGTTCTCCGGCACCGGGATCGTCATTACCGGCTCGGTCGTCACCGCCGGGGCGGCGCGGACCCTCTTTGGCCGGGATCCGGAATGACCGATCCCGACCGGCCCGACCCCTGGAAGAGCTTCGGCGCGGTGATGGCCGCGACGCTCCTGCTGGAGGCGATCGTCGTATTGCTGGCGATTCCGGTGGTGGGCGCGGTGGGCGGCGGGCTGACCTCGGTGTCCCTGGGCTACCTGGTCAGCGTGGCCGGCCTGCTCATCGTGCTGGGCGGGCTGCAGCGCAAACCGTGGGCGATCTGGGTGAACCTGGCCGCTCAGCTGCTCCTACTCGTCGGCTTCGCGGTGTACCCGGGCGTGGGCTTCATCGGGGTGCTGTTCACCGGCTTGTGGGCGCTGATCGCGTATTTCCGGGCCGAGGTGCTGCGGCGTCAGCGGTAGGGCCGGGCGCGGTCGCCACCCGAGGAGATCGCCGCCCGGTTCTGTACGCTGTGCGCCGTGACCGAACGGACCCTCGTACTCATCAAGCCCGACGGCGTCGAGCGGCAGTTGATCGGGGAAATCCTCAGCCGGATCGAGCGCAAGGGCCTGACCATCGTCGCGCTGGAGCTTCGGCGCGTCGGCGAGGACCTGGCCGCCGCGCATTACGCCGAGCACGAAGGGAAGCCCTTCTTCGGATCCCTGCTGGAGTTCATCACCTCGGGGCCCGTGGTGGCCGCGATCGTCGAGGGACCGCGGGCGATCGCCGCGTTTCGGCAGCTCGCGGGCGGTACCGACCCGGTGGAGAAGGCCACCCCGGGGACGATCCGGGGCGACTTCGGGCTGGAGACACAGTTCAACCTGGTGCACGGGTCCGATTCCACCGAGTCCGCGAAGCGCGAAATCGCACTCTGGTTTCCCGACGCCGGGGACCCCAGCTAACGCCGCCGCGCGGCCCCGCCCGGGACGCGTTTGCTCAGGGGCGGGTGGGCTCGCCGAGTGATGTGGGATACTGACGGAGGGTGAACGTCGCCGGACCGGTGTCGGACACCCGAATGAAGACTTAGACAAGCGCGATCATCGCGATCCCGCGTTGGTGCGCGGCATGTCAGGCCGTCATTCAGCACGGCGCCGAGTGCGTTCCCCGCGAACCGCTCGGGGCGAGACCATCACAAGTCCGGGAGAAGTCACCCGGGCCCATAGCGAAGCCCTCGCGTGGCCGCGTCGCAGGACGCGCCCGGGGGCTTGAGGAGAATACGTGGTAGACGGTGCACCATCCACAGAGTCATCCGAAGAGCCGACACGGCACGACGAACTGCCGGACCGCCTGAGAGTCCATTCGCTGGCACGGACGCTGGGAACCACCAGTAAGCGGGTGCTGGACGCGCTGAGCGCGCTCGACGGGCGGATCCGCAGCGCGCACTCCACGGTGGACCGCGAGGACGCGGTCCGCGTCCGCGACCTGCTGGCGGCCCAGCCCGATGCCGAGGCGGAAGCCGCCGACGCGGACGCGACCAGCGAAAACGCCGAGGAACCCGAATCCCGGCTGATGCTGGCGGCCCCTGAGAACGCCGCCGAGCGGCCGCATTACATGCCGTTGTTCGTCGCGCCACAGCCGATGCAGGCCGACGAAGAGGACGGGAACGCCGACGACGACTCGGACTCCGACGATTCCGACGTCGACGACGAAGACGACGAGCAGACCGATCGACCGGCCAACCGGCGGCGGCGGCGTGGCCGTCGCGGTCGTGGCCGAGGCCGCGGTGAGCAGGGCGGTCCCGACGGCCAGGGCGAAGCCGGTGACGACGACGAACCGCAGCAGCGGGGCCAGAAGGCCGGCCGGGGCGACTCCTCCGACGCCGAGGACGACGAGGGCGACGACTCCGACGACTCCGACGACTCCGACACCGGCGACGACGGTTCGCCGGAGGGCGCCAGCCGCCGCCGCCGCAGGCGCCGGCGCCGCAAATCGGGCTCGAGCGACGACGGTGACGAAAACTCGTCGCCGGACGACCCGCCGAACACGGTGGTGCACGAGCGGGCGCCGCGCAACGGCAAGAACGACGGCGGCAACGGCTCGTCCAACGCCGAGATCAAGGGCATCGACGGCTCCACCCGGCTGGAGGCCAAGCGGCAACGGCGCCGGGACGGCCGCGACGCCGGACGGCGCCGCCCACCGGTCCTGACCGAGGCGGAGTTCCTGGCGCGCCGTGAGGCCGTCGAGCGGATCATGGTGGTGCGCGACCGGGTCCGCACCGAGCCGCCGCACCAGGGGGCGCGATACACCCAGATCGCGGTCCTCGAAGACGGCATCGTCGTCGAGCACTTCGTCACGTCGGCCGCGTCCGCCTCGTTGGTGGGCAACATCTACCTGGGGATCGTGCAGAACGTCCTGCCCTCGATGGAGGCCGCGTTCGTCGACATAGGCCGCGGCCGCAACGGCGTGCTCTACGCCGGCGAGGTCAACTGGGAAGCCGCGGGACTGGGCGGGTCGGACCGCAAGATCGAACAGGCGCTCAAACCGGGTGACTACGTCGTGGTCCAGGTCAGCAAGGACCCCGTCGGCCACAAGGGTGCCCGGCTGACCACACAGGTGTCGCTGGCCGGCCGGTATCTGGTCTACGTGCCGGGCGCGTCGTCGACCGGGATCAGCCGCAAACTGCCCGACACCGAACGCCAACGGCTCAAGGAGATCCTGCGCGAGGTGGTGCCGTCGGATGCCGGGGTGATCATCCGCACCGCGTCCGAGGGCGTCAAAGAGGACGACATCCGCAACGACGTCACCCGCCTGCAGGAGCGGTGGAAGCAGATCGAGGCCAAGGCCACCGAGATCACCGAGAAGGCCGCCGGCGCCGCCGTCGCGCTCTACGAAGAGCCGGACGTGTTGGTCAAGGTCATCCGCGACCTGTTCAACGAGGACTTCGCCGGCCTGATCGTCTCCGGCGACGAGGCGTGGACGACCATCACCGACTATGTGAATTCCGTTGCGCCCGATCTGGTTTCGAAGCTGAGCAAGTACGAGCCGCCCAGCGGCCCCGAAGGCCAGGCCGGTCCGGACGTGTTCGCCGTGCACCGTATCGACGAGCAACTCGCCAAGGCGATGGAGCGCAAGGTGTGGCTGCCCTCGGGGGGCACGCTGGTGATCGACCGGACCGAGGCCATGACGGTGGTCGACGTCAACACCGGCAAGTTCACCGGCTCCGGCGGCAACCTCGAGCAGACCGTGACCAAGAACAACCTGGAGGCGGCCGAGGAGATCGTCCGCCAATTGCGGCTGCGCGACATCGGCGGCATCGTGGTCATCGACTTCATCGACATGGTTCTCGAGTCCAACCGCGACCTGGTGTTGCGGCGGCTGACCGAGGCGCTGGCGCGCGACCGCACCCGCCATCAGGTCTCCGAGGTGACGTCGCTGGGCCTGGTCCAGCTGACCCGCAAGCGGCTGGGAACGGGGCTGATCGAGGCCTTCTCGACGTCCTGCACCCACTGCGGCGGCCGCGGGATCCTGCTGCACACCGACCCGGTGGACTCGGCTCCCTCGAACGGGCGCAAGTCCGAATCCGGTGGCCGCCGCGGCAGGCGCTCCAAGAAGAACCGCGCCGAAGAGCCGGTGGTGGCCAAGGTGCCGGCGCACGCCCCCGGCGAACACCCGATGTTCAAGGCGATGGCAGCCGGCGGCTCCACCCAGAACGGCCCCGACGACGAAGAATCCGACGAGTCCGCCGAGGAAGCGGCCAACGAGCCCGACGAGCAGCAGCAACGGGACGTGGCCGACGTCGAGGACACCGATCAGGAGGATTTCGAGGAGTCCGACGAAGACGGTGACGAAGACGCCGACGACGAGTCCGACGATGACCTCGACGAGGACGACGACGATGACCTCGACGACGAGGAAGACCTCGGTGACGATGACGACGATCTGGAAATGGACGACGACGACCTGGACGTCGAGGACGACTCCGATGACTCCGACGACGACGGGTCCGTCGACGCCGGACCGGGGTTCGGACGTCCGCGGCGGCGACGCGCGGCCGGTAGGCCGGCGGGACCGCCGATCCATGCGGACTGACCGGGCCGGTTTGACCCTTTAGCCGCTGGTCAAGTACCCTAGGACAGTTGTCGCCAGGCCGTTCGGACTTTGGCCGGCGACAGCGGGGCTCCCGGGCAGTCGGCGCGGACCCGCAACCCAGACCCACCACGCGCACGCCGGTGGCTCGCGCGCGAAGCGCCGAAGAACCGGCTGAGCAGAGGAAAGAAGGCAGGAGTAACGATGGCGACCTACGCAATCGTCAAGACGGGCGGCAAGCAGTACAAGGTCGCCGTCGGGGACGTGGTCAAGGTCGAGAAGCTCGACTCCGACCCGGGCGCTAACGTCTCGCTGCCCGTCACCCTGGTCGTGGACGGTGCGAAGGTCACCACCGACGCCGCGGCCCTGGCCAAGGTGGCGGTGACCGGCGAGGTGCTCGAGCACACCAAGGGCCCCAAGATCCGTATTCACAAGTTCAGGAACAAGACCGGCTACCACAAGCGTCAGGGACACCGTCAGCAGCTGACGGTCCTGAAGGTCACCGGGATCAAGTAGCGGGAGGCGACAGACATGGCACACAAGAAGGGCGCTTCCAGCTCGCGCAACGGCCGCGATTCCGCTGCTCAGCGGCTGGGCGTGAAGCGGTTCGGCGGCCAGATCGTCAAGGCGGGCGAGATCATCGTTCGCCAGCGTGGCACCAAGTTCCACCCCGGCGTGAACGTCGGGCGTGGCGGCGACGACACGTTGTTCGCCAAGGCGGCCGGCGCCGTCGAGTTCGGCGTCAAGCGCGGACGCAAAACCGTCAGCATCACGCCCCAGGTCTAGGCGCCGCGAGCCGGGGGCACCGCCCCCGTGCGGGGCAACGCTGCGGCGGCTTCACGAGGTGTTTTCGCCCTGGCGTGACATTCGAAGGGCTGGTATTCGATGCCTCGATTTGTCGATCGGGTCGTCATTCACGCGCGCGCGGGTTCCGGCGGTAACGGCTGCGCGTCCGTCCACCGCGAGAAATTCAAGCCGCTGGGCGGTCCCGACGGCGGCAACGGCGGGCGCGGCGGAAGCATCGTCTTCGTCGTCGACCCGCAGGTCCACACCTTGCTGGACTTCCACTTCCATCCGCACGTCACCGCGCCGTCGGGAAAACAGGGGATGGGCAACAACCGCGACGGGGCGGCCGGTGCGGATCTGGAAGTCAAGGTGCCCGACGGCACCGTCGTGCTGGACGAAAACGGCCGCCTGCTAGCGGATCTGGTGGGGGCGGGCACCCGCTTCGAGGCCGCGGCCGGCGGCCGCGGTGGCCTGGGCAACGCGGCGCTCGCGTCACGCGCGCGCAAGGCCCCCGGCTTCGCGCTGCTCGGCGAGGAGGGTGAGACCCGGGACCTGACGCTGGAACTCAAGACCGTCGCCGACGCTGGTCTCATCGGGTTTCCCTCGGCCGGGAAATCGTCCTTGGTGTCGGCGATCTCGGCGGCCAAGCCCAAGATCGCCGACTACCCGTTCACCACGCTGGTGCCCAACCTCGGTGTGGTGTCGGCGGGCGAGCACACGTTCACCGTCGCCGACGTGCCGGGCCTGATTCCCGGCGCGTCGCAGGGCCGCGGCCTGGGCCTGGATTTCCTTCGGCACATCGAGCGCTGCGCCGTTCTGGTGCACGTCGTCGACTGCGCCACCGCGGAGCCCGGCCGCGACCCGATCTCCGACATCGACGCCCTGGAAGCCGAACTCGCCGCGTACAAGCCGACCCTGCAAGGGGATACGACGCTGGGTGACCTCGCCGAGCGGCCACGGGCGGTGGTGCTCAACAAGATCGACGTGCCCGAGGCGCGCGAGCTCGCCGAGTTCGTCCGCGATGAGATCGCCGAGCGCGGCTGGCCCGTCTTCCTGGTGTCGACGGTCTCCCGGGAAGGCCTGCAGCCGTTGATATTCGGGCTCTGGCGGATCATCTCGGAGTACAACGAGGCCCAGCCGAAGATCGTGCCGCGCCGGCCGGTCATCCGTCCGGTTCCGGTGGACGACAGCGGCTTCTCCGTCGAGCCGGACGGCGAGGGCGGCTTCGTGGTCACCGGTGCCCGGCCCCAGCGCTGGGTCCGGCAGACCAACTTCGACAACGACGAAGCCGTCGGCTATCTGGCCGACCGCCTGGCCCGGCTGGGTGTCGAGGAGGAACTGCTGCGGCTGGGCGCGCAACCCGGGTGCGCCGTGACCATCGGGGACATGACGTTCGACTGGGAGCCGCAAACGCCTGCGGGACAACACGTCGCGATGTCGGGGCGGGGCACCGATGTGCGGCTGGAACGCAGCGAGCGCACGGGCGCCTCGGAGCGCAAGGCGGCCCGGCGGCAGCGTCGCGAACGCGGTGACGAGTCGTGACCGCCGGTGACGACGCAGAGCGAAGCGATGAGGCGGGGCGCACCGTGACAGCTCAGCGTGAGGCCATCCGGACCGCGCGCAGCCTGGTGGTCAAGGTCGGGACCAACGCGCTGACCACCGAGTCCGGCGTGTTCGACGCCGGCCGGCTGGCCGGGCTGGCCGACGCCATCGAGTCGCGCATGAAGGCGGGCACCGACGTCGTCATCGTCTCGTCGGGCGCCATCGCCGCCGGCATCGAACCGCTCGGATTGGCCCGCCGCCCCAAGGATTTGGCGACCAAACAGGCGGCGGCCAGCGTCGGGCAGGTTGCGCTGGTGAACGCGTGGAGCGCGGCGTTCGCGCGCTATGGCCGCACGGTGGGACAGGTGCTGCTGACCGCTCACGACATCTCGATGCGGGCCCAGCACACCAACGCCCAGCGCACCCTGGACCGGTTGCGTGCCCTGCACGCGGTGGCCATCGTCAACGAGAACGACACGGTGGCCACCAACGAGATCCGGTTCGGCGACAACGATCGGCTGTCGGCGCTGGTGGCCCACCTCGTCGGTGCCGAAGCCCTGGTGCTGCTCTCCGACATCGACGGCCTCTACGACTCCGATCCCCGAAAAATCAAGGGTGCCAGGTTCATCGGGGAAGTCTCCGGGGCGGCGGATTTGTCCGGTGTGGTCGCCGGCCCGGGCAGCGACCTCGGAACCGGAGGAATGGTGTCGAAGATGTCCTCGGCATTGCTGGCCGCCGACGCCGGGGTGCCGGTCCTGCTGGCCGCGGCGTCCGACGCCGCCTCCGCGCTCACCGACGCATCGGTCGGCACGGTCTTCGCCGCACGGCCGGCCCGGATGTCGGCTCGCCGGTTCTGGGTGCGGTATGCCGCCGAGGCGGCCGGCGCGCTGATCCTCGACGACGGCGCGGTGCGCGCGGTGGTGGACCAGCGTCGGTCGCTGTTGGCCGCCGGTATCACCGCCGTGTCGGGCCGGTTCTACGCCGGGGACGTCGTCGAATTGCGCGGCCCGGACACGGCCATGGTGGCCCGGGGTGTGGTGGCCTATGACGCCACCGAACTGGCGACCATGATCGGCCGGTCGACCTCAGAGCTGCCGGGCGAACTCCGCCGGCCCGCGGTGCACGCCGATGACCTCGTGGCCGTATAGGGCGGCTAGCTGAACGGGTTGCTGTTGTCCTGCCAGGCGGCCGATTCGGGCCGCGGCCCGAACCGGCGGGCGTAGTCCTCGTGCATCTTGGCCTGCTTCTTGTTCTTGATCACATCGACCAGGTTCGGGTCGAGCCCGTGCTGCGCCAGCCGGTGCCGGCGCCAAACCTTGTTCAGCGCAAGCGAGATCAGCAGGGCCCAGATGTAGAGCGGCGCCGTCATCTCAGAGTGCACATACAGCGACGCGGGCAGCAGCCAGAACGGTGCGAGAACGAACAGCGGCGGTATGGCCCACCGAATCATGTGCCTGCGCACGGCTCCCGGGCCGGCCAGGTCGTTGGCCACCCAGGTGCGCATCGAGCTGGGTAGGCATCGACCGTACGAGTAGGTGATGCGTTGCCAGACGTTCGGTTTGGTGTCGGTCATGGTGGCTCCTAGTGCGGACGGGTCAGGACTGTAATGCGCCCGCTGCCAGGGCGGCTGTGTTGATGCGGGTAAGCACTTCGTGCAGGTGCCGAAGTTCGGTGATGTCGACGCCCAGGCGCTCGACCACGGCGGGCGGGATCTTGAGCGCACGGCGACGCAAGGCGGCGCCGCTCTCGGTGAGCTTCACCTCGGTGGAGCGCTCGTCGACCGCGCTTCGGGTACGGGTGATCAGGCCGATCGCTTCCAGGCGCTTGAGCATCGGCGACAGGGTCGCGGAATCCATCTGCAATGTGGTCGCGATGTCCTTGACCGACAGCGGTTTCCGCCGTGCCCCTGCCGCCTTCTGGTGGTCCCAAAGGGTCAGCATCACCAGGTACTGGGGATGGGTCAGCCCCAACGGCTCCAATAGCGGCCGGTAGACCGCCAAAACGGCCCGGTTGGTCACGCTCAGCGCGAAACAGACCTGCTGTTCGAGGGAAAGCGGGTCGATCTCCGGTGCGGCCAGCGATGCCATAATTGCATGGTAGGCGAATAGTTAGGGTATTAACTATATCGCGTTCGTCACACCCCGCGCATCAGCGATCCGAGGTCGGCTTGAGATACAGCGCACCCCAGACGATTTCGGCCAGCGTGGCGGCCAGTTCGCTGTCGTAATCAGCCGGCGAGGTCGGCAGATTCTGTTGGCACGCCCGCTCGACCATCCAAGTCAGCGCGCTGGCGGTGGTGGCCGCGGGTAACTCGGCCCGGATCGAGCCATCGGCCTGGCCGTCTTCGATGACCCGCGTCATCCGCCCGGTGACGGCGGTCAACAGGTTGCGGTAGGTCGCCGCGACCAGCGGGTCGTAGCCGGCCATCTCGTTGAGGGCGACCAGTACCGGTTGGTGTCGCCGATAGCTGGCGATGATGCCGTCCATCGCGGCGCGGACGTCGCCGGGATCGTGCCGACCCGCCACGCTCCACCAGCGGTCGGCGCTGTCCGCGAGGTCGGCGAACACCTGGTTGGCCAGGCGGCGCAGCAGGTGGCCTTTGTCCTCGAAGTAGATGTAGAAGCTCGCGCGCGAGATACCGGCCGCACTCGACAGTCGGTCCACGCTGAGCTCGGTGAAGCTGGCGCCGTCGCGCATCAGTCGCTCGGTGGCGTCCAGCAACCGGCGCTCGATCTGTTCTCGCCGCTGCTGTCGCTCCTGCTCGCGGTTGGCCTGCGGCTTCCGGGTGACCGATGGCATTCCCCCAGCATAGAGCCATCTTGGACAACTTGACTAGACATGATGTCTAGGAATAGTGTCGCTGGAGTCTGTGACCGAGGTCATACGCAACGGAGGATCGCCATGACCGTGATGACCGGAACGTCGGGCAGCGAAAAGCCCGGCCGCCCCTACGACCCCATCGACCTGTCCTCCCGCGCGTTCTGGTCGACGACGGCGGCCGACCGCGAACGATCGTTCGCGGTGCTGCGGGCCGAGCGGCCGGTGAGCTGGCATCCGCCGGTCGAGGACGCGCTGATGCCCGATCCCGCGGATCCGGGCTACTGGGCGGTCACCCGGCGGGCCGACATCGCCACGGTCAGCCGCAACAACGAGGTGTTCCTTTCGGGCCAGGGCGTCATGTTCGAGAACATCCCGGTGGAACTCCTCGAAGCGTCGCAGTCGTTCCTCGCGATGGACCCGCCGCGGCACACGAAGCTGCGCAAGCTGGTCAGCGCCGCGTTCACCCCACGCCAGATCCGGCGCATCGAGGACTCGATCAGGGCGAACGCCAGGGCGATCGTCGAGGAGCTGCGCGCGGCCGGCAGCGGGGCGGACTTCGTTGAGCACTGCGCCAAGCAACTGCCGATCCGCACCTTGTCGGACATGGTGGGGATTCCGGAATCGGAGCGAGAGCGGGTGGCGCACGCCGCGGACGCGCTGGTGTCCTGGGCCGACCCGATCTACCTCGACGGTCGCCACCCCCTGGAGGTTCTGCTCGAAAATCAGGGGTACCTGCACCAGGTCGCCGGCGCGCTGGCGGCCGAGCGCCGCAATCATCCCGGCGACGATCTGTTCAGCGGCCTGGTGAACGCCGAGGTCGACGGCGACCGGCTGACCGACGCGGAGGTGGCGGCCTTCTTCGTGCTGCTTTCCGTGGCCGCCAACGACACCACCCGTCAGACCACCAGCCACGCGATGAAGGCGCTGACCGACTTCGGAGATCAAAGAGCCTGGTTGCTGGAGGATTTCGACAACCGGATAGGAACGGCCGTCGAGGAATTCGTCCGCTGGGCCAGTCCCGTGATGACCTTTCGGCGCACGGCGGCAACGGATTTCGAGCTGTGCGACCAGACGATCCGGGCGGGGGAGAAGGTGGTGATGTTCTATCCGTCCGGCAATTGGGACACCGAGGTGTTCGACCATCCGGAGCGATTGGATCTGAGCCGCAGTCCCAACCCGCACGTCGGGTTCGGCGGGGGCGGGCTGCACTTCTGCCTCGGTGCCCATGTGGCCCGGGCACAGCTGCGGGCCATCTTCGCGGAGCTGCTGCGCCAGCTGCCGGACATCCAGGCGGGCGATCCCGCCTACGTGGCGGGCAATTTCGTCCACGCCATCCGCAGCATGCCGTGCACGTTCTAAAGCATTGCGATCGGCGACAATTCTTCGACGAGCAACGTCAGCAGCTCGGAGCAGCCGCCGTCGACCTTGACGGTGGCCAGGTCGTCCCCGCGGGTAGGACCGCGGTTGACGATGGCGATCGGCGTGCCGAGCGCTGCCGCATGACGCACGAACCGGTAGCCCGAGAACACTGTTAGCGAGGAGCCGGCGACCAGCAGCGCGTCTGCTCCTTCCACCAGTGAATAGGCTTGGTCGACAACCGCTTTGGCCACGCTCTCACCGAAGTAGACGATGTCCGGTTTGAGCATGCCGCCGCAGCTCGGGCAGTCGAGGTAGCGGAACGACGTGGTGTCGGCGACGACGGCGTCGGCGTCGGGGGCTACGGCCAGACCGCCGCCCGCTCCGGCGCGTTCGACGAATCCCGGGTTGAGCGATTCGAGCTGATCGGCCAGCGCGGCGCGGCTCATGGTGTAGCCGCAGCCCAGGCAGACCACCCGCGCGTAGGTGCCGTGCAGGTTGACGACGTTGGTGCTGCCGGCCTTGGTGTGCAGCAGGTCGACGTTCTGGGTGATCACCCCGGTCACCACCGAAGCGCGCTCGAGGGCGGCCAACGCCCGGTGCCCGGCGTTGGGCAGCGTGTCGTCCATGTGTCGCCAGCCGACGTGGTTGCGCGCCCAGTAACGCTGCCGGAACGCCGGATCCGAGGTGAACTGGCGGATCGTCATGGGATTGCTGGGCGGCGAATCGGCTCCGCGGTAGTCGGGGATGCCGGAGTCGGTGGACAGGCCGGCGCCGGTCAGCACCGCGATCCGGCGACCGGTCAGCAACGCGACCAGCTCCGGCGATTCGGCGCGGCGGGTGGTCACCTGTTCGAGGGTACGGGGCGTCGAGCTCCGGACGTCTGCCTTCACAAGCGGTCACCGGGCGCAATGTGGTTGATTGTTGCCATGGCCACAGCCGCCGAGCATGCCGCGGGACAGCTCGCTTCGGTGCGTGATGACCCGATGGCGCGGCTCGCGCTGCTGCGGACCCTCTACGAGACACCGGCCGGCTGGGACGAGCGGCGTCTGCCCTACCGGCGCGCGGCGCTGGCGTTCATGCGCTGGGAGTTGCGTCGCGGAGTGCTGAACCCCACTGACGCCGCGGCGCCGGGCAGTCCCTGGTGGCGTGCGATCAACGACCGGCTCTTGCGCGATACCGCCGAAGCGCGCGCCCACGTGCTCGGCCTGGGCGGCCCCACCACCTCGTCGAGCGTCGCCGACTCGGTGACGTTCATCCGCCGGCCGTCGGTGCGAACGTGGTACCGGGCCCACAACGCCATCATCGTCAGGGCCTACCTGGATAACCATGAGTTGGCCGAGGGCGAGTCGCGCGTCGAACGCTTCTTCATCAACCTGGTGCTGGTGCGGGTCCTCTTCGCGCACGCGTTGGTGGCGGCGCCGCGGTTGGCGCTGGGCTGGCTGTCACCGCTCGCACCCTTGTTGGGCGACCCGCGCCTGGCAGTCACCGGCATCTTCTTGCAGCTGTCGCGGGTGCTGCCGGACCGTTACCCGCTGCGGGAGGACCTGGACTGGTACGTCGGCCGGGAAAACGGATTCGGTCGTGTTCTCGACCTCGGCGTCATCCGGCCACGACTCGACCAGCTGTACTCCTGGTCCGCGAGGGAATTGTCGATACCCGAGCTCGCGCCGCTGCTCCGCGACGGTGTGCCCGCCTACGCCTGGGACTGCAGCGACATGGGGCCTTGGGGCTCGTCTCCGGGGCTGACGACGCGCGCGACCCGCAGGGTGCTGCCGCCACCGAAATTCGTTGCCTGATCCCGCCGGGTGGCCCTCCCAGGGCGGGCCTTCGGGTCTGGCGCGCCTGACTAACCGAGGCAGTCGGCGGCCGTGGTGATCTCGGCCGACATGTTCTTCTCCATCATCTTGCACGCCGCCTCGGCCAGGTCGGTGTCGATGCCGGCCACGGCGTCCGTCGGGATGACGACGGGAAAGTGGCGCACGTAGGCGTCGAGTGCGGTGTAGAGGATGCACTGCTCGGTGACCTGCCCGGCGATGACCAGCCGCTTGGTCTCCAGCCGGTTCAACAGATACGCCAGCGCGGTCGCGTAGAAGGCGCTGTGCCGCACCTTGGTCATCACGCGGCAGTCTCCGGACGGCGCGATCGGCTTCACCAGATCGGGCCGGGCTCCGTCGAGCGCGGAGCTGACGATGTCGGAGAACTGAGCGGCGAAATCGCCGTAGTTGTCGTTGACGTAGATCAGGTCCACGTCGTCGGATTCCCGTGCGCGCCGGACCAAATCGGCCAGCGGGTCGATGATCTTGCCCACATTGGGTATCAATTCTTCAGCGTCGGGATGCTGATAGGTGTTCATCATGTCGACCACCACGACGGCAGTATCGCTCATGATGGAGGGGATACCCGGCGGCCGCGGGTTGACACCGGTCAGGCGACAATGGAAGGGCGATGGACTTCTACAACGCTTACAGCCAGGGCTTTGTCCGGGTTGCCGCGTGCACCCATCACACCACGATCGGCGATCCGGCGGCCAACGCCGAGTCGGTCCTGGGGCTGGCGCGCGAGTGCCACGACGACGGCGTCGCGGTGGCGGTGTTCCCCGAGCTGACGCTGTCCGGGTATTCGATCGAGGACATCGTGATGCAGGACCTCCTGCTCGACGACGTGACGGCCGCGATCGAGAGCCTCGTCGCGTCCTCGACCGATCTGCTACCGATCCTCGTCGTCGGCGCCCCGCTGCGGTATCGCCATCGCATCTACAACACCGCGGTGGTGATTCACCGTGGCGCCGTGTTGGGGGTGGTGCCCAAGTCGTACCTGCCCACTTATCGGGAGTTCTACGAACGACGCCAGATCGCGCCGGGAGATGACGAGCGCGGCACCATCCGGATTTGCGACGCCGACGTCCCGTTCGGCCCCGACCTGCTGTTCGCCGCCTCCGACATCCCCGGCTTCGTCCTGCATGTCGAAATCTGTGAGGACATGTTCGTGCCGATCCCGCCCAGTGCGGAGGCGGCGTTGGCCGGCGCGACGGTGCTGGCGAACCTGTCCGGCAGTCCCATCACGATTGGCCGCGCCGAAGACCGCTGCCTGCTTGCCCGCTCGGCGTCGGCGCGCTGCCTGGCCGCCTACGTCTACGCCGCCGCGGGCGAGGGCGAGTCGACCACCGACCTGGCCTGGGACGGTCAGACCATGGTGTGGGAGAACGGCGAACTGCTGGCCTCGTCCGAGCGCTTCCCGAAAGGGGAGCGACGCAGCGTCGCGGATGTGGATCTCGACCTGCTGCGCTCAGAACGCCTGCGAATGGGGACGTTCGACGACAACCGGCGCCACCATCGCGGGGCGGCCGAGTCGTTCCGGCGCGTCGACTTCCGGCTGGAGCCGCCGGCCGGCGACCTCGGATTGCGCCGCGACGTGGAGCGTTTCCCGTTCGTCCCGGCCAATCGCGAACGCCTGGAACAGGATTGCTACGAGGCCTACAACATCCAGGTTTCGGGGCTCGAGCAGCGGCTGCGCGCGCTGAACTACCCGAAGATCGTGATCGGGATCTCCGGCGGCCTGGATTCGACGCACGCGCTGATCGTCGCCGCGCGCGCGATGGACCGGGAGGAACGGCCGCGCAGCGACATTCTCGCGTTCACGCTGCCCGGGTTCGCGACGGGCGACCGCACCAAACGCAACGCGATCGAGCTGTGCCGCGCGCTCGGTGTCACCTTCGCCGAGATCGACATCACCGAGACCGCGATGGTGATGTTCAAAGAGATGGACCACCCGTTCGGGCGTGGGGAAAAGGTTTACGACGTCACCTTCGAGAACGTGCAGGCGGGCCTGCGCACCGACTACCTGTTCCGGCTGGCCAACCAGCGCGGCGGCATCGTGCTCGGCACCGGCGACCTCTCCGAGATCGGGCTGGGTTGGTCGACCTACGGGGTGGGCGATCAGATGTCGCACTACAACGTCAATGGCGGTGTCCCGAAGACGCTGATCCAGCACCTGATCCGCTGGGTGATCTCGTCCGGCCAGTTCGAATCCGACGTCACCGACGTGCTGCAGTCGGTGCTTGACACCGAGATCTCCCCGGAGCTCGTCCCGAAGGGCGAAGAGGAAGAGCTGCAGAGCAGCGAGGACAAGGTCGGACCGTATGCGCTGCAGGACTTCTCACTGTTCCACGTGTTGCGTTACGGGTTCCGGCCGTCGAAGATCGCGTTCCTGGCCTGGCACGCGTGGAGCGACCCCGAGCGGGGCAACTGGCCGCCGGGATTCCCCGAGGACAAGCGACCGACCTACTCGCTGAAGGAGGTTCGGCATTGGCTCGGGGTCTTCGTGCAGCGCTTCTATTCGTTCAGCCAATTCAAGCGTTCGGCGCTGCCCAACGGCCCGAAGGTGTCGCACGGCGGCGCGCTGTCGCCCCGCGGTGACTGGCGCGCCCCGTCGGACATGTCCGCGCGCATCTGGCTCGACGAGATCGACCGCCAGATTCCCGAGGAATAGCGCGTCGCGGGCCCGCCCGGGATCGCCGGACGGGCCACAAACGGCCCGGCTCACGCCCTCGCGCGGCGCCAGCCCTGGTATTGCAGCTCCGCGAACACCAGCGTGTAGGCCCCGGCCGCCAGGTTCAACGCGACGCCGGCCGAGGTCAGCGGGAAGACGTCCGTGAGCACCAGCACCACGGCGGCCACCGTGTAGAGCAGGTTGCCGATGATGACGGCCATGCCGGCGCGGCGCACCGACGGCAGGTTGGCGAGCCCGAACACCAGCACGCCGTAGCCGAGCAAGAAGGCGCCCATCCCGTACTCGAACGCTTTCGTGGTACCCGAGAGCTCGGCGAGCCGGCCGGCCAGCGGGATGCTGGCCAGGCCGACCAGCCCGCTGATGGCGGCGTCGGCGCGCATGGCCAGGCGCAGCAGGCCGTCCCGGGTGCCCGTGCGATCAATCGTGGTAGCGGACATGATGTTCCTTTCTCGATGGCTGAAGACGATCGCCACCGACGTTGCCCGCGAACTACTGCCAGATCGACGCCGGACGCTGCCAACTGCCGCCAACCGCAGGTCAGGCCAGCGATTGCAGCGCCGCGTCGATCGCTTCGGCATCCGGTGCGCAGTCGCCGGCACCGGCTACCAGCGTCGCCAGCGCCCCCGCGGCGCAGGCGCGTCGCAGCGCGTGCAGCCGTCCGGCGGGCGAGCCCGGATGGGGTGGCCAGCTTCCCGCGAGCACACCGGCGAACACGTCCCCGGCGCCGGTGGTGTCCACCGCGGCCACCGCCGGAGCGGGCACCACAAAGTCGCCGTCGACACCTGCGTACCGCGCGCCGCGCGCCCCCAGGGTGGTGACCAGGTGATCGGGGCGCCACGGCCATTCGTCGGCCTCGGCCTCGTTGACGATGACCACGTCTGCCGCGGCGGCAAGGTCGGACAACGAGCCGGGGTCCTGCCCGGACGGTGAGGCGTTGACGATGACGACCGCGCCGGCCGAACGGGCCAGGCGTGCCGCGGTCGCCGCCGCCTGCGCGGGGATCTCCAACTGCGTCAACAAGACGTCGCAGCCGCTGATGGCGCCGCGCGCGGCGGCGCGGTCCAGCGTCAGCCGCGCGTTCGCCCCGGGCGCCACCACGATGGTGTTTTCGGCGTCGGCGTCGACAACGACGATCGCCGTGCCGCTCGGCCCGGGCGCTGCGGCGGTGCCGTCCAGAGCCACCCCGTTGTCCAGCAAGTGGGCGCGTAACCGCGCCGCGGCCGAGTCGTCGCCGACCGCTCCGACGAATTGCACCTGCGCACCCGCACGCGCCGCCGCCACCGCCTGATTGCCCCCCTTGCCGCCCGGCGCGGAGGTCAGCGACGACGCCAGCACCGTCTCGCCGGGGCGGGGGAGGGTGTCGACGCGCAGCGACAGGTCCATGTTCACGCTGCCGACCACGCAGACTCGCGCCATTACGCCGACGTCAGTCGATTGCAACCGCCAAACAGTCTGCGGCGCCGCGATTTTGGCTCTTGCATCAGCATTCGCAGTCCTCGCCGTGCCACGCCTCAAATCCCTCGCGGACCGCAACACCGGCGATGACCAGGCCGACCGCCTGGTCCAGCCACCAGCCGCCCGGCCACACGGCGATGACGGCCAGCGTCAGCAGCACCGCCGCGGACTGCGCGGCGCACAAATAGTTTTGGGTGCCCTCCCCGGCGGTGGCCCGCGAGTTCAGGTGCCCGGCGAGCCGCCGCTTGGCCCATCCCAGCAGCGGCATCATGACCAGCGCCACCGCGGTCAAGGCGATCCCGATCACCGTCGTCCCGGGGCGGGCCCCGGTGAGCAGATTCCGGACCGATTCGAGAGCGATGTAGGGCGCGATGAGCCAGAACGACACGGCCACCCCGCGCTGGGCATGGCGCTCCGAGGTCTCCGACAGCGTGCGGTCACCCGTGAACCGCCACACGACGATCACGCTCGCCAAGCCCTCGACGGCACTGCCGAGCGCCCAGCCGATCAGCGAGATGGACCCGACGGCGAACCCCTGCCACAGCCCGAGCGCGCCCTCCGCGCACATCCAGCACAGGCTCGCCCACGCGAGCCATCGCGCCCGGCGCGCGGCGCGTGTCCAAGCGGCGTCGCGCTCGGCGCCCCGGACGGTTGCCACGTCGCTGGGGCCGCAGTCGCAACCGTCCGCGCAGGCGTCGCTCATAGCGCCAAGGATAGGTGCACTCAGTCGGGTTGTTGAAGGCCCGAGCGTTCTTCGCCTTGAACGCTTTGCCGCAATCGCCCATATCTCGAGGCGCGCGCGCTAGTGTGCTGCGTGAGCGATGCTGCCTGTCCGAGGAAGGGCGAAGTCGAGTGACATCGAGCGAGCTACGAGACGCTGAACCGGCTTCCCAGAACGCACCTGCGCCCGCCCCGGCACCCGACCCGGCCGAAACGGTTGTGGCGCAATCGGGCGAGGCCCGTAGAGGCCGTAAGTTCCGCCGTCGTCGGCTCTTCCGGATCGGCCTGCAATCCAAGCTCCTGCTGACGCTGCTGTTGTGCAGCATCCTGTCGATCGGGGTGATCGCCTTCATCGGGGCGTCGTCGGGCCGCAACGCGTTGCGCCAGGTCGAATCCGAGCGACTCACCGAACTGCGCGAGTCCCAGGCGCGGCAGGTGCAGTCACTGTTCAAAGAGGTCACGAATTCGCTGATCGTGTACAGCGGCGGCTTCAGCATCGTCGAGGCGACCACGGCGTTCACCGACGGCTTCGCGCAGTTGTCCAACGCGACGATCACCCCGGCCCAACAGCAGGCCCTCGTCAACTACTACGACAACAACATGATCAAGCCGATCAAGCGCATCACCGGTGAGGAGCTCGATCGCAACGCGATCTTCCCGAGTTCCAACGCGCAGAAGTACCTTCAGGCCAACTACACCGCGCAGTACCCATCGATCGCCGAGGCGAGGAAGGTCGAGGACGCGGGGGACGGCAGCGCCTGGTCGGCGGCCAGCGGCCGCTACGGCTTCTACATGCGCGACATCGTCACCCGTTTCGAGTACCCGGATGCGCTGCTGCTGGACATGCAGGGCAACGTCGTGTACTCGGTGAACAAGGGCCCCGATCTGGGCACCAACATCCTCACCGGCCCGTACCGCGAGTCCAATCTGCGGGACGCATACCAAAAGGCCCTGCGCTCCAACGATCTCGACTTCGTCTGGATCACCGACTTCCAGCCGTACCAGCCGCAACTCGACGCCCCGACGGCGTGGGTGGTGTCGCCGGTGGGAATGAACGGAAAATTCAACGGCGTGATGGCGCTGCCGCTGCCGATCTCGAAGATCAACAAGATCATGACGGCCGACAAACATTGGGAGGCCGCCGGGATGGGCCCGGCCACCGAGACCTACCTCGCCGGTCCGGATAACCTGATGCGTTCCGACTCAAGGCTTTTCCTCGAGGATCCCGCCGAGTACAAACGCGAGGCCGTGGCGTCCGGCACCCCGCCCGACGTCGTCGAGCAAGCGATCCGCCTCGGTGGCACGACGCTGGTGCAGCCGGTGCCCACCGCGGGCCTTCGCGCCGCCCAGCGCGGACAAACCGGAGTCCTCAGCGCCACCGACTATCTGGGCAACAGGGAACTGGAGGCCTACGCCCCGCTGACGGTGCCGAACTCCGATCTGCACTGGTCGATCCTGGCAACGCGCGACAACTCCGACGCGTTCGCACGCCTCGGCCGGTTCAGCAGAACGCTCGTGCTGGCCGTGTCGATCATGATCTTCGCCATCTGCGTGGCGTCGATGGTGCTGGCCCAGCTGATGTTGCGCCCGATCCGTCGGCTGCAGGCCGGCACGCAGAAGATCACCTCGGGCGACTACGAGGTCAACATCCCGGTGAAGACGCGCGACGAAATCGGCGAGCTGACTGCGGCTTTCAATGAGATGAGCCGCAACCTGGCGATCAAGGAGGAGTTGCTCAACGAACAGCGCAGGGAGAACGACCGCCTGTTGCTGGCGCTGATGCCCGAGTCCGTCGTGCAGCGATATCGCGAGGGACAGGAGACCATCGCGCAGGAACACCAGGACGTGGCCGTCATCTTCGCCGAAATCGTCGGGCTCGACGAGGTCTCCGTCGGCATATCCGGCGACGAGCTGGTGGGGATCGTCGACGAACTCTTCCGGCAATTCGACTCGGCCGCCGAATCTCTCGGCGTCGAGCGAATCCGCACCTTCCACAATGGCTACCTCGCCAGCTGCGGCGTGGTCACGCCGCGGCTGGACAGCATTCACCGGAGCGTCGACTTCGCGCTCGAAATGCGCCACATCATCGAGCGGTTCAACAACCAGACGGGTCACGAGTTGCGCCTTCGAGTGGGCATCAGCACCGGCAACGTCATCAGCGGACTGGTCGGCCGCTCGGGGCTCGTGTATGACATGTGGGGCGCCGCGGTGAGCCTGGCCTACCAAATGCAGAGCGGCTCAAACCAATCGGGCATCTACGTCACATCGCAGGTGTACGAGGCGATGCGTGACGTGCGCCAGTTCGCGCCCGCGGGAACCATCTCGGTCGGCGGAACGGACCAGGCGATCTACCGGTTGTCGGAGCGATCATGAACCTGTTCGAATCGTCGTGGTTCTACTGGGCGATCGGGGTCGCGCTGGGATTCCCGGTCTGTTTGATCCTGCTCACCGAATTGCACCGCGCGCTGGTCCGCCGGAGAAGCCACCTGGCCAGGCAGGTCAGCCTGCTGCGCAACTATCTGCTGCCGCTGGGCGCACTGCTGCTGTTGGTCGTCAAGGCGTCGCAGATCCCGGCCGGGGATGGCTCGGTGCGGATCCTCACCACGATCTTCGGCCTGTTGGTGTTGGTGCTGGTGCTGTCGGCCCTGAACGCCACCGTGTTCGAGGGCGCGCCCGACGAAAGCTGGCGCAAGCGGTTGCCCGCCATCTTCATCGACGTCGCCCGCTTCGGAGTGATCGGCGTCGGGCTCGCGGTGATGCTCTCCTACATCTGGGGCGTCCGGATCGGCGGCCTGTTCACGGCGCTGGGCATCACCTCGGTGGTCATCGGGTTGATGCTGCAGAACTCCGTGGGCCAGGTCGTGTCCGGCTTGTTCATGCTCTTCGAGCAGCCGTTCCGGATCAACGACTGGCTGGACACCGGTACCACGCGGGGGCGCGTCGTCGAAGTGAACTGGCGGTCCGTCCACATCGACACCGGCAGCGGCATCCGCATCATGCCCAACTCGATGCTGGCCAGCACCTCGTTCACGAACCTGAGTCGCCCGTCGCGGGCATACGACTGTGCAATCACCACGAAGTTCGCGGCCGGCGATGCCCCGGACAAGGTGTGCGCGATGTTGACGCGGGTCGCCGGTGCGCTGCCGGCCCGCAGACCGGAGGTGTTGCCGACCACCGTCGCGCTGGGCGGCGCCCAGTACCGCACCACCATCAGGCTGACGTCGCCCGCCGACGCGGAAGCCACCGAAGCCACCTTCCTGCGCTGGGTCTGGTACGCCGCGCGGCGGTCGCGCCTGCGGCTGGACGGCGCCGACGACAACTACTCCACCAAGCAGCGCGTGGAGAAAGCGCTGCGCACGGTGGTCGCCCCGGCGTTGCGGCTGAGTCACACCGATCAGCAATCGCTGGTGCCGTACGCCAAGCTCGTCCGCTACGGTGCCGACGAAATCATCGAGTCCGCCGGTCAGGTGTCCTCGGGCATGACCTTCCTGGTCGCCGGGCGGGTCCGGCTGACGGCGACGACCGAGGACGGGTCGGTGGTGCCTGCCAGCATCCTCGACGAGGGATCGTTCCTCGGCCTGACGGCGCTGACCCGTCAACCCAACCTGGCCGGCGCCTACGCGCTGGACGAGGTGACGGCGCTGCAGATCGAGCGTGAGCACCTCGAGCACCTCGTGATGCGTAAACCGTTGCTGCTTCAAGACTTAGGGCGACTGATCGATGAGCGGCAGGCCAAGGTGCGAGAGGCGGGCCGCCGCGACCGGGCCGGCCATGCCGGTGTCGAGCGACAGCAGCCGGCCAAACCGCGGCGCTGACTCGCCGACGCTTGAAATCTCGGTCCCGGCGCGTTACGTGCGGAGCGGATGGCGTAATACCCGGGCCGCCGCGCTGGGCCGGTCAAGGCCCGATACCCTGGTTCAATGAGTCTGCAAGCACCATCGCTTCCTGACTTGCGTCGCGAGGTCCACAATGCCGCCCGGCGCGCCCGGGTCGCCTCTCGCGTCCTGGCGTTGTTGCCGACGGTGGCCAAGGACCAGGCGCTGCGCTCCGCGGCCGACGCGATAGCGGCTCACACCGATCTGATTCTCTCCGCCAACGCCGACGACCTCAGCGCTGCCGAAGCCGCGGGCACACCGACCGCGATGCTCGACCGGCTGGCGCTGGACTCCAAACGCGTCGAGGGGATCGCCGCTGGCCTGCGCCAGGTCGCCGGGCTGCCCGACCCGGTCGGCGAGGTGCTTCGCGGGTACACCCTGCCGAACGGTTTGCACCTGCGGCAGCAGCGCGTGCCGCTCGGCGTCGTCGGCATGATCTACGAGGGCCGGCCCAACGTCACCGTCGACGCCTTCGGGCTGGCGCTCAAGTCGGGCAATGCGGTGCTGTTGCGCGGGAGTTCGTCGGCGGCGCGGTCGAATCAGGCGCTGGTGCAGGTGCTGCGCGCCTCGCTGGTCAGTGAGGACCTGCCCGCCGATGCGGTGCAACTTCTTTCGGCCGCCGATCGCGCCACGGTGACGCACCTGATCCAGGCCCGCGGCCTGGTGGACGTGGTGATTCCGCGCGGCGGAGCGAGCCTGATCGACGCGGTGGTTCGCGACGCGCAGGTGCCCACCATCGAGACCGGTGTCGGCAACTGCCACGTGTACGTTCACGAAGGAGCCGACCTGGACCTCGCGGAACGAATCCTGCTGAACTCCAAGACCCGCCGCCCCAGCGTCTGTAATGCCGCCGAGACGCTGTTGGTCGACGCCACGATCGCCAAGAAGGCGCTGCCCCGGTTGGTGTCGGCCCTCGAGAACGCGGGCGTGACCGTGCACGGCGGGGTTTCGGCGGACGCCGCCGAGGACGACCTGCGCCGCGAGTACCTGTCGATGGACATCGCCGTCGCCGTGGTGGACGGCATCGACGCCGCGATCGCTCACATCAACGAGTACGGGACGGGGCACACCGAGGCGATCGTGACCAGCAATATGGCTGCCGCGCAACGGTTTAGCGACGGGGTCGATGCGGCGGCGGTGATGGTCAACGCGTCGACGGCGTTCACCGACGGGGAGCAGTTCGGCTTCGGCGCCGAAATCGGGATCTCCACCCAGAAATTGCATGCGCGCGGCCCGATGGGGCTGCCGGAGTTGACCTCGACCAAGTGGATCGCGTGGGGTGACGGGCAAGTCCGGCCCGCCTGACACCGCGACGAGAAGTGCTTTAGGAGAACCGAGATAGTGAGCGTGCCAGCCCGGCCCAAGCCGTTGTTCGCCGACATCGACGACGTTTCGCGACGGTTGGCCGAGACCGGTTACCTGCCCGACACCGCCACCGCCACCGCCGTGTTCCTGGCCGACCGGCTCGGCAAGCCGTTGCTGGTGGAGGGTCCGGCCGGTGTCGGCAAGACCGAGCTGGCTCGCGCCGTCGCCCAGGCGACCGACTCGGGACTGGTCCGCCTGCAGTGCTACGAGGGGGTGGACGAGGCGCGCGCCCTGTACGAGTGGAACCACGCGAAGCAGATACTCCGTATTCAGGCCGGCTCCGGGGACTGGGATCAGACCAAGGACGACGTGTTCAGCGAGGAGTTCCTGCTGCAGCGGCCGCTGCTGACCGCCATCCGGCGCACCGAGCCCACGGTGCTGCTGATCGACGAAACCGACAAGGCCGACATCGAAATCGAGGGCCTGCTGCTCGAGGTGCTGTCCGACTTCGCGGTGACGGTCCCCGAGCTGGGCACGATCACCGCGGAGCGGACGCCGTTCGTCGTGCTGACCTCCAACGCAACCCGGGAGCTGTCCGAGGCCCTCAAGCGCCGCTGCCTGTTCTTGCACATCGACTTTCCCAGTCCCGAGCTGGAGCGCCGCATCCTGTTGTCGCGGGTGCCCGAGCTGCCTCAGCACCTCGCCGATGAGCTGGTGCGCATCATCGGCGTGCTGCGCGGCATGCAACTCAAGAAGGTGCCGTCCATCGCCGAGACCATCGACTGGGGTCGCACCCTGTTGGCGCTGGGCCTGGACACCATCGACGACGCCGTCGTTGCCGCCACCTTGGGCGTCGTCCTCAAGCATCAGTCCGATCAGCAGCGCGCAAGCGGCGAGCTCCGGCTGAACTGATGGCCGCCCGCCGCATCCGACCCACCCGGCCGCTCGCCCCGCACGGGCTGCCGGGCCACCTGGTGGGCTTCGTCGAAGCGCTTCGCGGAGTTGGCATTTCGGTGGGGCCGTCCGAGACGGTGGACGCCGGCCGCGTGATGGCCACCCTGGGCTTGGGCGACCGTGAGGTGCTGCGCGAGGGCATCGCCTGCGCCGTGCTACGCCAACCCGATCACCGTGACACCTACGACGCCATGTTCGACCTGTGGTTCCCCGCGGCGCTGGGCGCACGCGCGGTGGTCACCGACGAAGGAGCCGACGGGTCACAAGGCGACGACTCGTTGCCGCCCGACGACGTCGAGGCGATGCGCCAGATGCTGCTGGACCTGCTCAACGAGAACCCCGACCTCGCCGACATGGACGAGCGGCTCGTCGCGATGATCGCGCGCATCGTGGAGGCCTACGGGAAGTACAGCTCCAGCCGGGGCCCGTCCTTCTCGTCGTACCAGGCGCTCAAAGCCATGGCGCTGGACGAGCTGGAGGGCAAGCTGCTGGCGGGGCTGCTCGCCCCGTATGGTGACGAGCCCGCGCCCACGCAGGAGCAGATCGCCAAAGCCATGGCCGCGCAGCGGATTTCGCAATTGCGCAAGCTGGTCGACGCCGAGACCAAGCGGCGCACCGCCGAGCAACTCGGCCGCGATCACGTCCAGATGTACGGCATCCCACAGCTTTCGGAGAATGTCGAGTTCCTGCGGGCCTCGGGTGAACAGCTGCGCCAGATGCAACGGGTGGTGGCGCCGCTGGCGCGCACACTGGCCACCCGGCTCGCGGCCCGGCGGCGACGGTCCCGCGCGGGTGTGATCGATCTGCGCAAGACGCTGCGCAAGTCGATGTCCACCGGCGGCGTGCCGATCGATGTGGTGTTGGCCAAGCCCCGCCCGGCGCGGCCGGAACTGGTGGTGCTGTGTGACGTGTCCGGCTCGGTCGCCGGGTTCAGCCACTTCACCCTGCTGCTGGTACACGCTCTGCGCCAACAGTTTTCGCGAGTGCGGGTCTTCGCCTTCATCGACACCACCGACGAGGTGACGCACATGTTCGGGCCGGAAGCCGATCTGGCCGTGGCGATCCAACGGATCACCCGGGAGGCCGGTGTGTTCAGCCGCGACGGGCATTCCGACTACGGCAACGCGTTCGCGTCGTTCGCGCAGGCGTTCCCCAACGTGCTGTCGCCGCGCAGCTCGCTGCTGGTGCTCGGCGACGGCCGCACCAACTACCGCAATCCGGAGACCGAGCTGCTCTCCCACATGGTGACCGCCAGCCGGCACGCGCACTGGCTGAATCCCGAACCCAAGCACCTGTGGGGCAGCGGCGACTCGGCGGTGCCGCGCTATCAAGAGGTCATCACGATGCACGAATGCCGGTCGGCCAAGCAGTTGGCCGCGGTGATCGACCAGCTGCTGCCGGTGTAGGGCCGGCTCGTCGCGGCGCACGGGGCACCGGGGCACGGCCCGCGAGCGTCACGCCAGCGTGATCGCGAGCGCCGTGTGTCACGCCAGCGTGGCGCCCGCAGGCGGGAGCCTCTCGCGTGGACCTGCTGTGGCCGGTGTGACGAAATCGGGCGACGGCGTCGCCTCAAGTAAGCTGGCAAATCGTGCAAAAGGAGCTGCGCAGGCTGGGTGTGATGGGTGGGACGTTCGATCCCATCCATTACGGGCACCTGGTTGCCGCCAGCGAGGTCGCCGACCTGTTCGACCTCGACGAAGTGGTCTTCGTGCCCAGCGGCCAGCCCTGGCAAAAGGATCGGCACGTTTCCGCGGCGGAGGACCGGTATCTGATGACGGTGATCGCCACCGCGTCCAACCCGCGCTTCTCGGTCAGCCGGGTCGACATCGACCGCGCAGGCCCCACCTACACCAAGGACACCCTGCGGGATCTGCACGCCCTCAACCCGGATTCGCAGCTGTACTTCATCACTGGCGCGGACGCGCTCGCCTCAATCCTGTCGTGGCAGGGCTGGCAGGAGATGTTCGACTTGGCGCGGTTCGTCGGCGTCAGCCGGCCGGGATACGAGCTGCGGCGCGAACACATCACCGGCGTGCTGGGCGAGCTGGCCGAGGATGTGCTCACCCTCGTCGAGATTCCGGCGCTGGCCATCTCGTCGACCGATTGCCGGCTGCGCGCCGAACAACGCCGGCCCCTCTGGTACCTGATGCCCGACGGCGTCGTGCAATACGTCTCCAAGCGCCGGCTGTATCGCGCCGGCGACCAATCGAAGGACTCCGTGAGCCGATCAACGCTGCCCGCCGGGAACAACACATGAGCGCCACGCAGGAGGCCATCGACATGGCGACCGTGGCCGCAGGTGCGGCCGCATCGAAGCTGGCCGACGACGTCATCGTGATCGACGTGTCGGGCCAGCTGGTCATCACGGACTGCTTCGTGATCGCCTCGGCGTCCAACGAGCGGCAGGTCAACGCCATCGTCGACGAGGTCGAGGAGAAGATGCGCAGGGCCGGCTACAAGCCGGCGCGCCGGGAGGGCACCCGGGAAGGGCGCTGGACGCTGCTGGACTACCGCGACATCGTCGTGCACATCCAGCACCAGGACGACCGCGACTTCTACGCCCTGGACCGGTTGTGGGGCGACTGCCCGGTGGTGCCCGTGGATCTAACCGAAGAACCCGACGGCTCGGTGGGCGCGCCATGACGATTCGTCGGCTGATCATGTTGCGGCACGGGCAAACCGAGTTCAATGCCGGCAGCAGGATGCAGGGGCAACTGGATTCCCAACTCAGCGAGCTCGGTCGCGCCCAAGCGGTCGCCGCCGCCGAGGTCCTGGGCAAGCTGCAGCCGTTGCTGATCGTGTCGTCGGACCTGCATCGTGCCTACGACACGGCGATCAGGCTGGGGGAGCGGACCGGCCTGCCGATCCGGGTGGACAAACGGTTGCGGGAAACCCATCTCGGCGACTGGCAGGGGTTGACGCATACCGAGGTGGACGCGCAGGCTCCGGGCGCGCGGCTGGCCTGGCGCGAGGACGCCACCTGGGCGCCGCACGGCGGCGAGAGCCGCGTCGATGTGGCCGCCCGCAGCGTGCCACTCGTCTCCGAACTGGTGTCCGGCGAACCGGACTGGGGTGATCCACAGCAAGCCGAGCGGCCGGTGGTGCTGGTGGCCCACGGCGGCCTGATCGCCGCGCTGTCGGCCGCCCTGCTGAAACTCCCGGTCGCCAACTGGCCGGTATTGGGCGGCATGGGAAACGCCAGCTGGGTTCAGCTGTCCGGTCACTCCGACGAGCAGGGCGCGGGTTTCGACGCCATCCGGTGGCGCCTCGACGTGTGGAACGCTTCGGCGCAGGTGTCCAACGATGTCCTCTGAGGCGCGTCCGACTCTGCTGATCTTCGCCGACTCACTGGCGTACTACGGGCCCACCGGTGGCCTGCCCGCGGACGACCCCCGGATCTGGCCGAACATCGTTGCCAAACAACTGGATTGGGACGTCGAGCTCATCGGCCGCATCGGCTGGACCTGTCGCGATATCTGGTGGGCGGCCACCCAGGACCCGCGCGCGTGGGCGGCGCTGCCCAGGGCGGGGGCCGTCATCTTCGCCACCGGCGGCATGGATTCGCTGCCGTCGGTGCTGCCGACCGCGCTGCGGGAACTGATCCGCTACGTGCGTCCGCCTCGCTTGCGGCGCTGGGTTCGCGACGGTTACGGCTGGCTGCAGCCCCGGCTGTCACCGGTGGCCCGGTCGGCGCTGCCCCCACATCTCAGCGTTGAATACCTCGAACAGACCCGCGGCGCAATCGATTTCAATCGCCCGGGGATCCCGATCGTGGCGGCATTGCCCTCGGTGCACATCGCCGACACCTACGCCCACGCCCACCATGGCCGGCCGGGAACGGCGGCGGCGATCACCGAGTGGGCGCAGACCCACGATGTGCCGCTGGTCGACCTGAAAGCCGCCGTCGCCGAACAGATCATGTCCGGCCGGGGCAATCCCGACGGCATCCACTGGAACTTCGAAGCGCACCAAGCGGTTGCCGAGCTGATGCTCAAGGCGCTGGCCGAGGCTGGCGTGCCGACCGACAAGCCGCGCGGGTAATCCCCGTGACTGTCGTTGTGGTGACCGACGCGTCGGCGCGCTTGCCCGCCGAGCTGCTGGACGAATGGGCGATACGCGTCGTCCCGTTGCACATTCTGCTCGACGGCGTCGATCTGCGTGACGGTGTCGACGAGATCCCCGAAGACGTCTACCAGCGCCACGCGACCACCGCAGCGGCCACACCCGCCGAACTGGCCGACGCGTATCAGCAAGCGTTGGGCGACAGCGGCGGAGACGGCGTGGTGGCGGTGCACATCTCGTCCGCGTTGTCGGGGACCTGCGGTGCCGCGCAACGGACGGCCGCCGACCTGGACCCGCACGTGCGGGTCGTCGACTCGAAGTCGACCGCGATGGGCACCGGCTTCGTCGCGTTGGCGGCCGCGCGGGTCGCGGCCGCGGGCGGTGACCTCGACGCCGTCACCGAGGCGGCGAATGCGGCCGCACGGCGGACCCATGCGTTCATGGTGGTGCATCGACTGGACAACCTGCGGCGCAGCGGGCGGATCGGCGGGGCGAAGGCGTGGCTGGGCACCGCGCTGGCGCTCAAGCCGCTGCTGCGCATCGACGACGGGAAACTCGTTCTGGCGCAACGGGTACGCACCGTCACCCACGCGACGGAGGCGATGATCGACCGGGTTTGCGAGGTCGTCGGCGACGGTTCCGCCGCCCTGGCGGTGCATCACGTCGCCAACCCGGACGGCGCCAAGGACGTGGCGGCGACGCTGGCGCGGCGGCTGCCGGCCTGTGAGCCGGCGATCATCACCCCGTTGGGGCCGGTGCTCGCGCTGCACGTCGGCGCCGGAGCCGTCGCGGTTGTCGTGCAGCCCTAAACGGCGGCGGGCACCGGTCGCCGGGCGTTGTCACCCCGCGGATGCACCACCTGCGGCCACCAGAACCAACGGCCCAGCAGCGTCGCAATCGACGGCATCAGCAGCGTGCGCACGACGAGCGTGTCGAGCAACAGACCGATGCACACCGTCGAACCGAACTGCCCCAGCACCCGCAAGTCGCTGCCCAACATGGCCGCCATGGTGAACGCAAACACCAGACCGGCCGCGGTCACCACCCCGCCGGTACCCGCCATCGACCGGATGATTCCCGTCTTGAGGCCGGCATGGATCTCCTCTTTGAACCGGGAGACCAGCAACAGGTTGTAGTCGGATCCGACGGCCAGCAGGATGATCACGGACAGCGCCATCACGATCCAGTGGATCCTGATGCCGAACAGGTCCTGCCAAATCAGCACGGACAGGCCGAACGACGCCGCGATCGAGCTGGCCGCGGTGCCGACGATCACCAACGCCGCAACCACGCTCCGGGTGAGCAGCAGCATGATCATGAAGATCAGCGTCAGGGCGGACACCACGGCGATCATCAGGTCGTACTTCTCGCCGTCGGCCATGTCCTTGAACGTTGCGGCGGTCCCGCCCAGATAGACCCGGGCGTCGGACAGCGACGATTGCTTGAGACCCTCCTGCGCGGCGGTGCGTTCGGCGTCGACTTGCGCGATGCCCTCCGGCGACATCGGATCGCCCTGATGCGTGATGAAGAACCGCGCCGATTTACCGTCCGGCGACAAGAACATTCGAAGGCCGGTCTGGAAGTCCGGGTTGTCGAACGCCTCGGGCGGCAGGTAGAAGAAGTCGTCGTTCTTCGACGCGTCGAAGCTTTGGCCCATCACGATCGCGGTGTTGCTCATCGCCTCCATCTGGTCGATCATCGCCTTGAACGTCTGATACAGGGTGAGCGTGATGCCCCTGGTGGTTTTCAGCGTGGTGATCAGCGTGGGAAACAGCGCGGTCAGGTCGCGTGAGGCTTTGGCGGTGTGCTCGATGTCGGTGGTCAGGTAGTGGAACTGCTCGGCGAGCTGGTCGAACCCGTCGAACGTGTCGAACAGGGACCGCAGCCCGATGCACACGGGAATGTCGTAGCAGTGCCGCTCCCAGTAGAAGACGCTGCGGATCGGACGGAAGGTGTCGTCGAAATCCGCGATGTGGTCGCGCAGGGTGTCGGTGATCTGCGACGTCACCGCGGTGGTCTTGGCGCTGTCGTCGGCGGCGTTGGCCAGGTCCAGCGACACCTCGTATTGGCGTTGCGTGGTCTCGATTTGGGTCTGCAGGTCGTCGGCCATCCGGAGGATGTCGGCGATGCGTTCCTTGAGGAAGCTCATGTTCTGCATCGTCGTCTGACTCTGGACGCTGTTCTGAAACGGTATCGAGCTGTGCTGGATCGGAATGCCCAGCGGCCGGGTGATGTCCTGGACCATGGCAATGCCCAGCGTGCGCATCTCGTTCTTGGCCACCCGGTCCAGCACCAGCATGTCGGCCGGGTTTCGCATGTCATGATCGGACTCGACCATCAGCAGGTCGGGGTTCATCCGTGCCTCGGAGAAGTGCCGGTTCGCGGCCTCCTGTCCCTGATTGGACGGGGCCGACAGGGGCAGGTAATGGCGGTCGTTGTAGCTCGTGTGGAAGCTGGGCAGGGCGATCATGCCGACCAGCACAACCGCGGCGCTCACGGCCAAAACCGGTGCGGGCCAACGCACTACGGCGGTGCCCACCCGGCGCCACAGCCGGCCACGCTTGGCCTGCCTCTCGAACAAGTGGAAGCGGCTGCCGACGAAGACCACCGCGGGCCCCAACGTGACGCCCGCCAGCACGACGACGATCATGCCAATCGCCACCGGCGCCCCCATGGTGTTGAACCACGGCAGCCGCGAAAAACTGAGGCAATACGTGGCACCCGCAATCGTCAGGCCCGAACCCAAGACGACCGGCGCGACGCCCTTGAATGTGGTGTAGTACGCGGTTTCTCGGTCCTCGCCCGCGGCCAACGCCTCCTGGTAGCGGCCGATCAGGAAGATGCCGTAGTCCGTCCCCGCGGCGATCGCCAGCATGGTGAGGATGTTGGCGGCGAAGGTGGTGAGCCCGAATGCGTTGTGGTACGCGAGAACCGCGACGACCCCCCGCGAACACGCCAGCGCGACAAAAGTCATGAACAGCTGCACCAGCGTAGTGACGATGGACCGGTAGACCAGCAGCAACATGATCGCGATGGCGCCCAGGGTGAACAGCGTGATCTTGGCCAGGCTGGCGTTACCGATGATGTGCATATCGTCGGACAAGGCGGCCGGGCCCGTGACGTAGGCCTTCACGCCCGGTGGCGCCTTGTTCTCCTCGATCACCTTGCGGACGGAGTCCACGGACTCGTTGGCCAGCGTCGTGCCCTGGTTACCGGCGAGGTTCACCTGCACATAGGCGCTCTTGGCGTCGGCACTCTGCGCACCCGCGGCCGTCAGTCGGTCGCCCCAGAAGTCCTGAATGTGCTGAATGTGCTTGGGATCCTGGCGGAGTTGCCGAATCAGCTTGTCGTAGTACTGGTGCGCGTCGGGGCCCAGCGGTTGCTGGCCCTCCAACACGATCATCACCGTGCTGTTGGAGTCGAATTCGTGGAAATTGTGGCCCAGGCGCATCATCGCCTTCATCGACGGCGCGTCCAGCGGGGTCATCGGCGCCGAGTGCGCCTCACCAACTTTTTCCAGTGTCGGGACGATGACATTCACCAGGACCGTTACGAACAGCCAGACCAAAATGATCGGCACCGCGAAGATGCGGATCGCATGCGGCAGGTACGGGCGGTGCCCCCGCTCGGCCTTGGACAGGCCCCTGGTGCTGATCGGGCCGGTGTCGGCCGCGCTCAGGTCACGCTGGGTCTCGTTGCTCGTGTTGCTCATGCGGACTTCACCAGGCAGAAGGTCTGCGCGTTGTGGCCGTCGGAACTCCGCTGTTCGCGCACGACGCCGTCCACGGTGATCTTGCAGCTGATCTCACCGCTGTCGCTCTGCGCCATGATGTTGGCGCTGACCGATGGCAAGGTCGTCGAGATGGTGGTCGACCACGGCAGCGGTGCCGCGTTCACCTGGTGGGTGTTGGCGTTCTCGTCCCAGTAGTTGATGTTGGCGGTGGCCCCGGGCGGGCCGGTGATGTCGTAGACGACGACCTTCGGATTGAACTGCACGATTTCGATCCCCTTGCCGGCGTTCGCGTTGAGGTCTTGAGAGCCGAAGATCCTGTGGAGCCGTGAAACGATCAACGCCGAAACGGCCAGCACGACCACCAACAACAGTGGTATCCACGCCCGCTTGAGCACACGGGTCATGGTGCCGGTACGTGGACCCGAGTCGTGACCAGCCACCACCTGACCGCCTTCCGCTCACCCGCCGTCCGGGCATTGCCGCAAAGCTCACCAACGTCGTCGACGACATCGCTGTCTTCTCGACTATTTGCTCAGCTAAGCACTCTAAACCTTAGTGCACGCAAGCGTTCCTCCGGGGGCCTTCGATGTGGCGAACTGCATATGGGGTCGGGCCTAGCGGGCCACGCGGCCGGTGACCGGGGGCAGATCGGCCAGCGTGACGATCCCGGGCCCGGCGGCCACCACGGCCGGGACCGCGTTCGTGACGGGCATGGCCGTGTAGATCATTCCCAATCCCATGAACCCCGGCTCAGTCCAATCCTTGGGTGGCAGGCAATGCAGGACGGTGCGCATGTTGGGCAGCCCGTACACCTGGATGACGTGGCCGTGCTCCAGCGGTTTGGGCGGCACCACGTGATCGCCCATGGTCCAGTTGAACCCGACACTGACCACGTTGCGGTCGCCCTCCCAGCCGCGGTGGTAGCCATAAACCCCGCCCACCGTTCCCGCGGGAATCGTCATGAAGCCCAGATCGGAATCGCCGGTGGCGGCGGTGAAGGTGACGTCGAACGTCATCCGGTCCAGCTTCGCCCCGATCGCGTCGGCCATCATGGCGGCCGATTCGGCGAAGACCTCGCTTTCGCGCCGCACGCTTTCGGCCAGCCCAGGAGTATCGGGGTCCTGCGAGAAGCCCATCGCCGTCTGGGTTTCCGCCGATTCGTAGGTCGAGCAGTCCACCGACTCGGTGATGCGGATCTCGTCGACGCGTTCGCAGGCGCCGGACAGGACCATGCCCACCATGTTGGTCATGCCCGGGTGGGCGCCGCTGCCGAAGATGGTCGAACCGCCCCGCTTGCAGGCGTCGGCGATGCGCTCGCGGTCCTCGGGCGTCTGCTTGCCCCCGGTGATCCACGCCGCGCTGGAGCACACGTTGACGCCGGATTCCAGCAACCGGACCAGTTCATCGACGTTGGGCCACAACGGGTTATAGCAACAGGCATCGGCGCCCAGGGCGAGTAGCGCGTCGATGTCGTTGGTCGCTTGCACGCCCGTCGGTTCCGGCCAGCCGGCCAGTTCGGCGGCATCCACGCCGACCTTGTCCGCCCCGTGCGCGTACACCCCGACCAGCTCCATGTCCGGCCTGCCGATGATGGCGTGCAGGGAACGCCGCCCGATGTTCCCGGTGGTCCACTGGATCACCTTGAGCGGACGGTCGGTCGGTGGCTTGCTCATCGCGTCTCCTTTGACGGGTGGAAACTCAGTCGCTGATATCGAAGCCGGCGATCACCTTGGTGGGACGCAGCCGCACCACGAGCTCGCCGGAAACGGCGTTGCGGCGGCCGAATTCCTCGGCGCGATCGGCGCCCATGTACCGCGCGCCGGTCCTGGTGGCGATGTCCAACACGTCGGCCGGGTCGTCACCGACCGCCGCGACGCCCTGCACCTGAACGAACGAATACGGCGGATGAGGATCGTCGACGCAGATCACCGTTCGTGGATCACGCGCCAGGGCACGGCCTTTCGACGTGTCACGGCCCGTGGTGAACGCCAGCTGCCCATCGTCGACGACGAACCACACCGGCGTCACCAGCGGCCGGCCGTCGGCGGTGACGTACCCCAGCATCCCGGTGCGGGTGCCGGCTGACAGGAAGGAGACAACCCTGTCGGACAGCTCTGTCATCGGCTAGAGCCGGACCAAGTCGTAGTCGCCGATGTGGTCGATCAGAGTGTGCAGGTGTTCGCCGGAGGTGCCCAGGGTGTGCTCGATCGCGGTGAGCCGGGCCGCATAGTGGGCCACCGGATATTCGGCGGTCACGCCGATTCCGCCGTGCAGCTGGATCGATTCCTGCGCGATGTGCCGGCCCGCGCGGCCGATCTGCAACTTGGCGCGCGAGGCGATCACCGGGTCCAGGTTGCCGTCGGCGATCGACATCGACGCGTAGAGGCTCATGCTGCGGGCCAGTTCCAGCGAGACGTACATGTCGGCGGCCCGCTGGGTGAGTGCCTGGAATTTGTTGAGCGTGACCCCAAACTGCTTGCGGGTCTTCAGGTAATCGGTCGTGAGTCGCAGCGCTTCCTCCATCGCTCCGACCGCTTCGGCGCACAGCCCCGACTGGATGCGGATGACAGCACCGCGGATGGCCTGCGCCGCGTCCGCCGCTTCCCCCAGGGGTTCGGCCGGAGTGGAGTCCAGATCGATCTGGGCGCCGCGTTGTCCGTCGAACGTCGGGTACGGATGCCTGGTGACCGTCGCCGCGTCGACCAGGAACAGCCCGGTGCCGCCGTCCGGCAGGGCGGCGCTGACCACCAGGGTGTCGGCGGAGTCGCCGGCCAGCACCGGGTTCTTCCGTCCGCTCAGTGTCCACGAATCGCCTTGGCGCGCAGCCTTGGTGGCCACGTCGGCGGACGGTTTGCGCTGGCCCGGTTCCAGGTGGGCGAACGCCAGCAACCGCTGTCCGCCCGCGACCTCGTCGAGCAGTTGCTTCTGCTCCTCGCTGCCCAACTCGGCGATCAGCGCGCCGGGCCCGAGCGCGGCATGCAGGACCGGTTCCGGGGCGAGCCGGCGCCCGATTTCGGTGAGCACGACCGCGATCTCGATCTGGCCCGACTCGTCGGGGTCGAAGCCGAGGCCGAGGATGCCGGTGTCGGCGAGCTGACTCCACACCTCGCGGCTCCACCCGAGATCGGAGTCGATGATTTTGTTGCGGCTTTCCGGGTCGTAGGTGCGCGCCAGCAGTTCGCGCGTCGTGTCGCGGAGCAGGCCTTGCTCGTCGCTCAGCTGAAAGTCCATGGCTGCCTCACAATCCCAGGATGGTGGACGCGATGATGTTGCGTTGCACTTCGTTGCTGCCGCCGTAGATCGACGTCTTGCGGTAGTTGAGGTAGTGCGGCGCGCTGTGCTGTGCCCAGGACGGCGACGAGATGTCCTCGCCGTCGGCCGGCAACGCGTCGGGGCCGGCCACCTCGACGAGCAGTTCGGTGGCCACCTGTTGCAGCTGGCTGCCGCGCAGCTTGAGCACCGACGACGCCGGGTTGGGCTGTCCGTTCGCGGAGTCGGTGACCACCCGCGACTGCGTGAGTTCCAGTGCCAGCAGCTCGTTTTCGGCTTCGGCCAGCCGCGCGGCGAACAGGGGATCTTCGAGCACCCCGGTGGCGGCGGCGTGTTTCTTCACCTCGGCGAGGCGCACCTTTGTCCGGCCCACGCCCGCGATGCCGGTGCGCTCGTTGCCCAGCAGGAACTTCGCGTACGTCCAGCCCTTATTCTCTTCTCCAACAAGCTGATTCGCGGGCACTCGGACGTCTTCGAAGAAGATCTCGTTGACCTCGTGGCCGCCGTCGATCGTCTTGATGGGCCGCAGCGTGACGCCCGGCGTCTTCATGTCGAACAGCAGGAACGAGATGCCGGCCTGACGCTTGGGCGCCTGCGGGTCGGTGCGCACCAAACAGAAGATCCAGTCCGCGTACTGGCCCAGCGTGGTCCAGGTCTTCTGGCCGTTGACGACGTAGCTGTCGCCGTCCCGCACCGCGGTGGTGCGCAGCGACGCCAGGTCCGAACCCGCCTCCGGCTCGGAGAAGCCCTGGCACCACCAGATGTCGAGGCTTGCCGTCGGCGGCAGGAAGCGCTGTTTGACTTCCTCCGAACCGAATTCGGCGATCACCGGACCGACCATCTTGGTGTTGAAGTTGAGCGGCTCGGGGACGCACGCCAGCTGCATCTCGTCGGCCCAGATCTGGTGCTGGGTGGGCGTCCAGTCCTTGCCGCCCCACTCGACCGGCCAGTTCGGCACCGCAAGGCCGTGCTCGTGCAGAATCTTGTGGCTGGTGACGATGTCGTCGTGGTTCACCTCTGCCGAGCCCTTGCGCACCCGCTCGCGCAGTTCTTCCGGGATCTTCGTGGTGTAGATCGTGCGGAGTTCGTCGCGGAACGCGGCTTCCTCCGGTGTGAGCGCCAGTTGCACGGCGGCCTCCTGTCGTCGGGGGCGAACGTGGCCACCAGCGTCGGATGGATGCCCGGTTCTGGCGATGCGTTCTTGGTTCCATATTGACCCATCGCGTAGAGCGGTTGTGCACAGCCTCGGTTTAGTCCACAGTTGCCGGTCGCGGCGCCGCCCGGCGGGGCCCAGCTGGCGGTCGCCGCACCTACGGTCGGCGCATGCGGACAGAACTTCCCGCCGAGCGCCTCCAGCGGCGACTCGGTGCCGAACCCGACGCCGAGCCCGACGGCGCGGAGTCGATGTCACCGGCGGCGGACGAGGACCAGAATTCGCTGCTGCCACGTTGGCTGCCGGACGCGTCCCCGGATCGAGGCTGGATGGCCAGGCTGCGCGCCGACCCGGGGCGGACCGGCGCCATCGGATTGGCGATCGTGGCCGCGCTGGCCGTCCTGGTGACGGTGTTCACGCTGCTTCACGACCGGCCGGCGCCGGTGATGTCGGCGAAGCTGCCGCCGGTGGAGAAGGGGTCGACGGCCGGTCCAAAGCCGTCGGTGCCCCCCGGGCCCGACCGGCCCGTGGTGGTGAGCGTGGTGGGCCTGGTGCACAGCCCCGGGTTGGTCACCCTGGCGCCCGGCGCGCGGGTCGCGGACGCGCTGCAGGCGGCGGGCGGCGCGGTGAACGGCGCGGACACCGTCGGGTTGAACATGGCGCGCCCGCTCGGCGACGGCGAGCAGATCGTCGTCGGGCTGGCCCCCGGCCCCGGGCAGCCGACGGCGTTGGGCAGCTCGGTGGCTGCCGGTTCGACACCGACGTCGAAGCCGCCGCGGCCCGGGACGGGTTCGGTGAAGCCGAAGGCGGATGCGGTGCTCGACCTCAACACCGCGACCGCGGAGGATTTGGACACGCTGCCCGGCGTCGGACCGGTCACCGCCGCGGCGATCGTCGCCTGGCGGCAGGCGAACGGCAAATTCACCAGCGTCGACCAGCTCGCCGACGTCGACGGCATCGGCCCGGCGCGCCTGGAGAAGCTGCGCGCCCTGGTCCGTGTCTGACAACCACGACCAGCCGTGCCCCGGCGAATCGGCCGCGGCGCGCCAGGCCAGCAGGCCGGAGACGGCGGCCAACACCACACAGCACGCCGCCACCGGCCTGCCGATCGGCCACCAGATGCCGGCGGCGGTCACCACCCAGCAGGTGAGCGCGGCCGGTACCAGGCGTGCATCGAGGCGCGCCGCGGCCGATTCGCCGGGGCACGGCTGGTCGTGGTTGTCAGACACGGACCAGGGCGCGCAGCTTCTCCAG
>NZ_LZIX01000088.1:0-12843 GCF_001666955.1 Mycobacterium sp. E735
AGCAGGGCGCCGCCGGGTTCGTGCTCAAGGACTCGACGCGCAGCGACATCGTCAAGGCCGTGCTCGACTGCGCGCAGGGCCGCGACGTGGTGGCGCCGTCGCTCGTCGGGGGCCTTACCGCGGAGATCCGTCATCGGGCGCAACCGACAGGACCCGTGCTCAGCGCGCGAGAGCGCGAGGTGCTCAACCGAATTGCGCGCGGCCAAAGCATTCCCGTGATCGCCGCCGAGCTGTTCGTGGCCCCGTCGACGGTCAAGACGCACGTGCAGCGCCTGTACGAGAAACTTGGCGTCAGCGATCGTGCTGCCGCCGTTGCCGAGGCGATGCGGCAAGGCCTGCTCAGCTAGTGGCCGGCCAGTGGTCCGATTCGCTGATCGTCGGACCGTCCGTCCGCAGAAGTGAGTTCGCGACCGCGGCGGCCTCGCCCACCAGGTGGCGGGCCCGCCGTTCCACCTCGTAGAGGTGGCCGGCGCCGACTCCGATGTTGGTCAGCCGTCGGCGGGCGTAGACCAACGGATCGACTCCTGCGGGATGGTTGGTCCGGTAGGTAACCGCCTCGACCATGGCGGGACCTCCGCCGGCGCCGGCTCGCTGCACCGCTTCGCCGACCGAAGCACGCACTGCCGCAACGTCTTTGCCGTCGACCGACGAGACGGGTAACCCGTAGCAGTCGCGCGGCCCGCGGCGCACACCGGACCCGTCGCGGATGCTCTCGACGACGAACACGACCGGAAGCCGCCACGACACCGCGATCCGCGCGGCCGATTGGAACTCGGCGGACTTGGCGGCGTCGTCCCCGATGACGCACACGGTGACCCCGCCTGCGCCCGCCACCTGCTGCCCGTAGGCGTCGCCGATCGCGAACAGAATGGATTGCCTGACCGGGCTCGACGTGCCGAAGATCTGCTTCCATTCGGCGGCGAAGACGCTTTCCTTCGCACCGCCGGCCGCAGGCCTCGTCGGGGCGGTCATCTCGGCGATGGCCGGACCTAACGGTCGGGCGAGGCCGACCTCCTGGGCGTGCTGGAAGTGGCGGATCGCGGTGTTCAGGATGTCGCCCGGCCGAAGCGCCGCGATGGTGCCGACGGCCACGGCCTCCTGGCCGAAGGCGGCCTCCATGGGCCCGTTGAGCAGCCCGTCGATGCGCCGCTCTTCCAACGCCATGTCAAGGAGGCGCAGTACCCACAATTGGCGGTACAGCTCCAGCTGCTCTTCAACGCGTGCGGCCGACAGTTCGGGTGTGCGAGCCATGTGCCGGGTCTCCTAACTCGTCGCGGGATCGTGGCGGCGTCGGCCGGAGCACTGCGACGGACGGGGGTCCGGTCGGTGGCTGAGGTGACTGCCGTTGTACACACGATCAACGTAGGGCGGCAGGGCGGGCCGGAACTCCGCCGATCGGTCCGCAAAGGGGATGAATCTCCGTTCCCCCAAGCGGGGGACAGCGCGGCGGCTCAGTCCTGGTCGCGAGGGGTCGGTGACAGCAACTGCTCAGCCGCCGAGTAGGGGTCCCGGTCGCCGTCGACGACCGTCTCGGCGAGCCGGTCGAGGTCCGGCCGACCTCGCAGCCGGGTCTGCGCCAGCGACAGGATCTGGGCGCGGGCGCGGGCCAGCCGGCGGGCGCGAGTGTCGGTGCGGTGGTGATCCTCAATGACCGCCATCAATTCCGCGATGCCCTCGCCGCGCGCGGCGACGAGGCTGACGATGGGTGCGTCGGTCTCGGCCCGCAGGTCCCGCACGGTCTGTTCGGCGCCGTCCCGGTCGGCCTTGTTGACGACCACGATGTCGGCGACTTCGAGCACCCCTGCCTTGGCCGCCTGAATCGCGTCGCCCGCACCGGGATTGAGGATGACGACGGTGGGGTCGGCGACCGCGGCGATCTCGATTTCGGACTGCCCCACCCCCACGGTCTCCAGCAGCACGACGTGGTAACCGATCGCTCCGAGCAGCCGAATGGCCGCCGGTACCGCGGCGGCCAATCCCCCGAGGTGACCACGGGTCGCCACCGACCTGATCAACACGTCGGAGTCGTTGATATGCGCGGCCATCCGTATTCGATCGCCCAGCAGTGCACCACCACTGAACGGCGACGACGGGTCCACGGCCAGCACCGCCACCCGGGACCCCCGCTCCCGGTAGCCGCCGACCAGGGCGGCGATCGTCGTGGACTTGCCCGCGCCCGGGGGCCCGGTGATGCCAACGACGTTCACCGATGACGGTTCGAGGCTGGCCAGCACCTCGTCACGGCGCTCGCCCTCGACCAGCGAAAGGAGCCGACCGGCCGCGCGCGGAGATCCGTTGCGCGCGCTGATGATCAGGTCGGTGATCTCCATTTAGGGGGCGGGGACCTCGATGACGGTGGCGGACCCGATGCCGCCGTATAGCCCCTCCCCCAGGATCACGTCGTCGACTTGCGCGGGGTCCCAATACTTCGCCGCCTGGGCGACGACGTGGTGCCCGAGGTCGAAGGCGCTGGTGTCGCGCAGCGTGCCCTTTCGGGCGGTGCCGATGGGTGTGCGCAGGGCGGACATGATGACGGCGTCAGGCACGGGTCTTCTCCAGTTCGACGAGCGCGTCGCGAGTACCCGAGAGCCCCCGCAAGATTGTGAGAACACTATTCTCTCATTGCGAGTCGGCGTTGCAAGGAGAGATCGGCTCGCGACCAGTCGCAAAATCGCATATACCAGCATCGCTGGGTGCGATTCTGCGTCTGCTCGCAAATCAGGAGGCATTGTCGGCAATGGACGGAATGATCGCGGTCCCGGGCGGCAACGTGTGGTTCGAGCGCATCGGTGGCGGACCGGGCCTTCCCCTGCTCGTCGTGCACGGCGGGCCCGGATTGCCGCATACCTACCTGCGTTCGCTGGAGCGGTTGGCCGACGAGCGCGAAGTCGTCTATTGGGATCAGCTCGGTTGCGGCAACTCCGACCGCCCGTCGAACCCGGATCTGTGGACCATGTCGCGGTCGGTGGCCGAAATGGATGCTGTGGTAAGAGGACTCGGCCTCAAGAGTTTTCACCTCTTCGGCAACTCGTGGGGCGGGATGATGGCGCAGCAGTACGCGCTCGACGTCCCGTCGGGCGCCGTCAGCCTCACCATCTCGAACAGCATTGCCTCCATACCGCAGTTCTCCCAGATGGTGGCCCGGTTGAAGACCGAGCTCGATCCGGCGACGCAGTCCGCGATCGACCGCCACGAAGCCGCGGGGACGACGTACACGGCCGAATATCAGGACGCCATCCGCACCTGGAACGAAACCTACCTTTGCCGCGTGCGGCCCTGGCCCCCAGAGCTTTTGGCGGCCTTCGCCAACATGGGAACCGACATCTTCGAGACGATGTTCGGGCCGAGCGACTTCCACATCGTCGGGACGATCCGCGACTGGGACGTGTTCGACCGATTGCCGGAAATCACCTTGCCGACCCTCGTCCTTGCCGGCAGGTTCGACGAATGCGTGCCCGAACACATGTGGGAGATGCACCGGCGCATCGCTGGCTCGCGCTACGAACTGTTCGAGTCGAGCGCTCACATGCCCTTCATCGAGGAGCCGGCCAAGTTCGATCGGGTGATGCGAGACTTTCTGCGGCATCACGATTCCGCGTGAGCGGCTGTCACATCAGTTCTTCGCCAGCTTGGTGACGATCGAGCGGAAGTCGTCGGTCGTGAAGGACTGGTGCTCGGCCGACAGGGCATAGTCCAGACTGGCGAGGACCGCGCGCTCCAGATGAATGTTGAGCACCCGTTTGGTGCTTTCGACCGCCTGCTGAGGCAGCTCCAAAATCTTTTTCGCACAAGCGGTTGCGTCCGCGACGGGGTCGGCGGACACGTGGTTGGCCAACCCCAGCTCGACGGCGCGCTGGGCACTGATGCGGGTGCCCGTCAAGGCGAACTCCTTGGCCAGCAGCAGGCTGATATGCAGCGGCCAGGTCAGCGGACCGCCGTCGGCGGCCACCAATCCCACCTGCACGTGCGGATCCGCGAGGTAGGCCTCTTCGGCGATGTAGACGATGTCGCTCAGGGCTACCAGGCTGCAGCCCAGCCCTACGGCCGGGCCGTTGACCGCGGCGACCACCGGAATTCGGCACCGCGCCATGCCCAAGACGATCTCGCGGCCGTCCCGAATGGTTTTGGCGCGCAAGTCGGCATCGGTCGACAGCTCCTTGAGGTAGGAGAAATCCCCGCCCGCCGAGAACGCCCTGCCGGCCCCGGTGATGACCGCCGCGCGGGCCGTCGGGTCATCGGTCAGTCGCTGCCACAGTCGCGCGAGTCCGACGTGCAGATCGTCGTTGACCGAATTGAGCGACTCCGGCCGGTTCAAGGTGATGATCCGCAGCGGGCCGTCGGCTTGGACGTCGATTTCGGCAGGCATGTCGTACACGTCAGACTCCTTTTATGGTCGTGACCCGCTTCACCCGGGCTCCGCCCGCGCTCGCGATCACTCCGGCTATGGTCGTGACCCGCTTCACCCGGGCTCCACCCGCGCTCGCGATCACTCCGTCTATAGTCTTGACCCGCTTCACCCGGGCTCCACCCGCGCTCGCGATCACTCGGACAATCCCAAGATGCGTGAAGCGATGATGTTCTTTTGTATCTGCGATGTCCCGCCCATCACACTCTGCGCGCGGCTGTACAGGTAGGCGCTGAGCAGGTCCGGATCTCGCGTCCCGCTGACCGCCAGCGCAGCGTGTCCGACGGACTGCTCGACCCAGGTCATCAGCAGCTTGTCCAGCGATCCCTCGGGCCCGTGCGAGACACCGTCGAGCTGTTCGGACAGCCGCCGCCGCACATGATGCGTCAGCATCTCCGACTGGACCGCCGCCCACGCCAGCTCCTCGGACACCGGTCCTTCGGTGCGCGCGTACAGGCTTCGCACGAGTTTGCCGTAGCGGGCCGCGTAGCCGAGCGTGGACGGTTCGCGCTCATGGCCGACGACGGTCATGGCCACCGCCCAGCCATCACCTGGGGCGCCGACCATCCGGTCGGCCGGAATCTTCGCGTCGTCGAAGAACACCTGGCCGAACTCGTTGGTGACACCGTTGATCATGCGCAGCGGACGCTGTTGCACGCCAGGCTGTTTCATTTCCAGCACGAACGCCGACAGGCCACGGTGGCGTTTCGCCTCCGGGTCGGTGCGCGCCAGCAACAGGCACCAGTCCGCCACGTCGGAGTAGCTGGTCCAGATCTTGTGCCCATTCACCACGTAGGTGTCGCCCTCGAGGCGAGCGGTGGTGGTCAACGAGGCCAGGTCCGAGCCGGCGCCGGGCTCGCTGAAGCCCTGACACCATCGCTCGGTGCCGTTGATGATGCCGGGCAGGAAGCGTTGGCGGACCACGTCATTGGCGTGCCGGCCGATCCCGTAGATCAGGTAGCCCACGCTGGGACGCGGCGGGGTGCCGGCCCGGGCCAGTTCCTCGTCGACGATGACGTCATAGACGGGCGGCAGCTCCCGCCCGCCGTACTCGCGGGGGAACGACAGCCCGAAGAATCCCTCTCGATACAGGGCCTGGTGCCATTCGGCCTGACGGGCCCAGTATTCGTCGCCCGACCCGGAGAACTCTCCCGCGTGCACGGAAAGCCAGGACCGCAGCCGCTCCCGGAACGCTGCCTCCTCTGGTGAGTCACGAAAGTCCAAGATCGATCTCCTTCAACGCGACGGGCCACAGTTCCGTCGATAGCAGGGCGCGCCGCAGGTAGACGTGCACCACGCAGTCCCAGGTGTTACCGATGCCGCCGTGTACCTGGATGGCCGTCTCACAGACGGTTCGGGCGGCTCGCGCGCAGTAGACCTTCGCGACCTGGGCGGCGCGGATGGCGTCGGCGGGCGGCAGCTCGTCGACAGCCCACGCGGCATGCCGCGACACGCTGATCGAACCCTCAATCAGCGCACGGCTTTCGGCCAGCAGGTGGGCGATCGCTTGGTAGGACCCGATCTGCTTGCCGTACTGTTCGCGGATCTTGGCGTAGTCGCACGCGACGGCGTGCGCACCGCGGGCGATCCCCAACAGGTCCGCCGTCGTGGTGACCAGCGCGAGCGCGCGCCATTGCGCGGCGATGTCGGGGGACACCTCGCCCAGCGCCGCCGGCTTTCCCGCGATCCTGGCGTCGGCGCGGGTCAGGTCCGCACCGTCGGTCAGGCCCCCTACGTTCGCGGCGATGACCTCGCCGCCGGCCAGGCTCAGGGCCCGCTGGGCGCCGCGCGCGTCGATCGCGCGACCGTCGACCGCGATGGTCGCGCCCGCGGCGTCGGCGCCGACGTGGCGGCTGAGATCGTCCGCGAGCACCGGGCCGAGAAACGGCGCGTCGATCAGCCGTCGTCCGAATTCCTCGGCGACGATGGCCACTTCGACGCCCGACGCCCCGTCGGAGCGCAGCGACCGCCACCCCGTCCCCGCGAGTTGCTTGTCCAGACGCGTAATCCGGCTCTGGTCGTCGAGGTCCTGCACCGCCGACGGCCCCAGGTCGTCGGCCAGCTTGGCGGCCGCGTCACGCAGTTGCTGTTGTTCAGCCGTCAGACGTACATCCATAGCGCTCCTTCAGCACTCGGCGCAGCACCTTGCCCGAGGGCAGGCGAGGGATGTCGGGCACGAACACGACACGGCTCAGGTGTTTGTAGGAAGCCAGCCGCTGATCGACGCGGGCCGTGAGTTCGCCGGCATCGACGGGTGCGCACGTCGCGACGGCGGCGACCACCGCCTCCCCGTTGATTCCGTCGGGCACGCCGAACACCGCGCAGTCCTTGACGGCGGGATGGCCGTGTAGCACCGTCTCGATCTCGGCGGGCGCCACCTGAAATCCGCGCACCTTGATCATCTCCTTGAGGCGATCGGTGATCCGCAACCAGCCTTCGCCGTCGAGCCAGCCGACGTCACCGGTCCGGTACCAGCCGTCATGGATCACCTCGGAGGTTGCTTCGGCCGGCAGGTAGCCGGCCATCAGCGATGAAGAGCGGGCCTGAATCTCACCGACCTCGCCGCGGCGGACCGGCTCACCCGTCTCCAGTGAGACCACCCGCACGTCCACGCCCGGCACCGGGCGACCGACGGCGTCCAGCCGGGCTCCCTGGATCGGATTGCAGGCGATGACAGGCAATTCCGTGGTTCCGTACGCCGGAACCCAACCGACGCCGGTGCGCCGGGTGACCGCCTCGGCGACGTGGGCGCTGACCGGCGTCGCCCCCCACATGATGTAGCGCAACGAGGACAGGTCGTAGGACTCGAGCCTGGGATGCGAGGCGATGGCCAGCGCGATGGGCGCGACCGCCATTTCGACTGTGATGCGGTCGGTTTCGATGTGATGCAGCATCCGGTCGACGTCGAACCGGGGGTGCAGCCGCACGCGGACGCCGGTGCGCAGCGCCGTCAGGATGTTGAGCAGCCCGAGGATGTGCGACGGCGGCGTGGCAACCTGAATGCGGTCGCGCACCGTGAGCTGCAGCGCCCCGCGCCAATGCCGGACGGCCTCGTCGAGCGCCGCGTGGGTGTGCCGGACGGCCTTCGGCAGCCCAGTGGTGCCGGAACTGAACACCAGCACCGCGTCGGACCGTGGCGACGGCGCCGAGGGCGTCGACTCCCCGGGCGCGATCGGCTCGTCCAGGTGCAGCATCGGCATCGCGCCTGCCAGCACCGGGTGGTCACCGACCGCGTGAGCGGGTTCGGTCAAGGCGAGCGCGTGGTCGACTTCGTCACGCTTCCAGGCCGGACTGATCAGCACGGCCGTCGCCGCCAGGCGCCAGATCGCCAGCAAGACGGCGACGAACTCCGGCCGATTGGACGCCATGATCGCGACGCGCTGACCCGCGCCGACACCGTTCTTGGCCAGGATTGCGGACCAGCCGGCGGCCAATGCATCCAACTGAGGCAGGCTGAAACGCCGTTCCTCGAACACGACCGCGGCCGGCTCGGTCACGTCCCGTCCTTCCCTGACAGGCCGGGCTGACCTGACATCCCCACAAGCTTGAGAAGATCCTATCGCTCTGTGAGAATAGTATTCTCTATAGTGAAGAATGCAAGTACGGGAGGGTGGTGACGATGGCAGTCACCCGAAGCATCGAGGAGACCCCACGGGTGACAGATCCGTCGAACGGCTCCGTTGCGGGCACGGTCACCATTCACATGGACCGCAAGAAGGTCTCGGTGCCGATAATTCCCGGCGAGACGCTGTTGGAGAGCGCGCGGCGGGCCGGCCTCGAGCCGCCGTTCAGTTGCGAGGCGGGCAATTGCGGCACGTGCATGGCCAGGCTCGAAGAAGGCCATGTGACCATGCGGGTCAACGATGCTCTCGACGACGACGAGGTCGCCGAGGGCTACATTCTGACGTGCCAGGGCGTGCCGGAAACGGATTCGGTCACGGTGCGCTACGAGTAGCACCCGAAGAGAGGTGGCGGCGATGGCCAAGGGAATCATGTACGTCGAAAGTCGGCCCTGTTCGCCTGCGCGCGACCAGGAATACAACACCTGGTACGACGAGGTGCACATCCCCGAACTGCTGGCGCTCGACGGAATCGTCGCGGCGCGACGGCTGCGCCCTCTTGACGGGCAGGGCCCCTATGTCGCCATCTACGAACTCGAAGGCGACGATCTGCAGGCCATCTTGGACAACATGATGGCCAACGCCGGGCAGCTGCACATGTCCGATGCGTTGCTATTGGATCCCGCGCCGATCCCTCGATTGCTCGAGACGACGAGCGAGCGGAGCCGCTGAGCCGATGGACGTCGATGACTTGATCCTGGTGAGCATCGACGACCATGTGGTCGAGCCGCCGGACATGTTCCTGCGCCACGTGCCCGACAAGTACAGGGAGGAGGCCCCGATCGTCGTGACCGACGCTCACGGCGTCGACCAGTGGATGTACCAGGGCAGGCCGCAGGGCGTGAGCGGGCTCAACGCGGTGGTGTCGTGGCCGGCCGAGGAATGGGGCCGCGACCCGGCCGGTTTCGCCGAAATGCGCCCGGGCGTCTACGACGTCCACGAGCGCGTGCGGGACATGAACCGCAACGGCATCCTGGCCTCGATGTGCTTCCCCACCTTCACCGGATTCTCCGCGCGGCACCTCAACATGACGCGTGAGGACGTCACGCTGGTGATGGTGTCGGCCTACAACGACTGGCACATCGACGAGTGGGCCGGCTCCTACCCGGAGCGCTTCATCCCGATCGCCATCCTGCCGACCTGGACCCCCGAGGGCATGTGCGCCGAGATCCGCCGGGTCGCGGCCAAGGGCTGCCGGGCGGTCACGATGCCGGAATTGCCTCATTTGGAAGGGCTTCCGAGCTACCACGACGACGACTATTGGGGCCCGGTGTTCCGCACGCTGTGCGAGCAGAACGTGGTGATGTGCCTGCACATCGGCACCGGGTTCGGGGCGATCAGCATGGCCCCCAACGCGCCGATCGACAACCTGATCATCCTGGCCACCCAGGTCTCGGCGATGTGCGCCCAGGATCTGCTGTGGGGGCCTGCCATGCGCAACTACCCCGAACTTAAGTTCGCGTTCTCCGAGGGCGGCATCGGGTGGATCCCGTTCTACCTGGACCGCAGCGACCGCCACTACACGAACCAGAAGTGGCTGCGCCGGGACTTCGGGGACAAGCTGCCCAGCGAGGTCTTCCGCGAGCACTCGCTGGCCTGCTACGTCACCGACAAGACGTCGCTGAAGCTGCGCCACGAGATCGGCATCGACATCATCGCCTGGGAATGCGACTACCCGCACTCGGACTGCTTTTGGCCGGACGCCCCCGAGCAGGTGTTGGCCGAGCTGAACGCCGCCGGGGCCGACGACTCCGACATCAACAAGATCAACTGGGCCAACGCCTGCCGGTTCTTCAGCTGGGATCCGTTCGCGCGGACGCCGCGGGAGCGGGCGACCGTGAAAGCCTTGCGCGCCAATGCCCTTGACGTCGACGTGTCGATCCGGTCGCGCGCCGAGTGGGCGCGGCTCTATCGGGAGAAGCAACTCGCCAAGCTGCCGTAGCGCGGCAGTGCCGCCGAATGTGCGGCTAGCTTCACACTCGCGCGGCTGGCCTCATCGAGTGCGCCCCGGCGCCTCCCTGGCAGCTTCGACCGCGATGCCGGCCACGGCGACGCTCACTCGCCGAAGTAATGGCCGGCGTCGAGATCCTCCAGCAGCCCGGCCCGTTCGGGGTTCCAGTCAAGTTCCTTGCGCGTCAGCGCGCTCGACGTCGGATTGTCCAGCGCCGCAAAGAGTGCAAGGAAGCCGAAATGACCGGCATCCTCGGCCGGAATGCTCACCGTCGGCACACCCAGGTGGCGGCCGATTACGGCGGCGATGTCGCGGAACGCCACGCCTTCGTCGGCCACGCCGTGCAAACGCGTACCCGCGGGCGCATTTTCGAGCGCCAGCCGGTACAGGTGGGCGGCGTCTAGCGTGTGCACCCCCGGCCAGCGGTTGGTCCCTTCGCCGATGTAAGCGGACTTCCCGCTGTCGCGGGCCGTGTTGATGAGGTGATGCGTGAAGCCGTGGTGGTCGAGATCGCTGTGCACGATCGGGGATAGCCGGATCACCGACGATCTCACCCCACGCTCGGCCAGCGCGATCACCGCGTTCTCCGAGTCGACCCGCGGTCCCCCGGGCAATGTGTCCTGTTCGGTGCTGGGGCCGTCATGCCCCAGCAACGACAGAAGCAGCGTTCCCGAGGTGCTGACGAAGGGCCGGTCGGAGCCGACGAGCGCCTCCCCGATGGCCTCGACGGCCCGCAGATCCGCCTCGGCCGCCGCCACGAAGTTGTCGAAATCGTGTTTGAAAGCCAGGTGGATGACGCCGTCGGACGCCGCGGCGGCGGACCGCAACCCGTCGAGGTCGTCGAGGTCGCCGCGGTGCACCCGCACGCCCTTCGCCGTCAGCGCGGCGGCCGACTCGTCGGAGCGGGCGAGGCCGGTGACTTGATGACCCGCACGCACGAGCTCGTCGATGACGGCCGAACCGATGTGCCCGCTGGCGCCAGTGACAAAGACATGCATGGAAATCCCTTTCGCTGTTTCGTATTCGCCGGCTTCCAGTCAATGACCGCGGCAGACCGACTGTCCAAGACCTGTTTCATATGGCGTGATACCGAATCGGCATCACCGCATGTCACCGGCACCTTCGGTGCGGATGTCAGTTGCCGGCGCCGTTACACTCTCAGCATGGCCCGTTCCGTATTGCCCGTGATCGACCTCGATCTGCGGTTGGTCGGATATTTCGTCGTGGTGGCCGAACACCGGCACTTCGGCCGCGCCGCGACCGCGCTGCGCGTAGCGCAGCCGTCGTTGAGCCGGCAGATCCGCCGGCTCGAGCAACAACTGGGTGTTCGACTCCTGGATCGCACGCCGCAAGGCACCAGGCTGACGGAGGCGGGAGAGGTGTTCCTGCCCCGGGCCAAGGCCCTGCTGCGCTCGGCCACGCAAGCCGCGGCACAGGCCCGGGCCGCCGCCCAGCCCAGCCGAATCGCGATCGGATACACGACCGGGATGATCGTCACCCCCGCGGTGCGCGAGATGCGCCGCGAACACCCCGACGCCGAAGTGCAAGTCTCGCATCTGGATTGGGGCCAGGCCCTGGACGCGTTGCTCGGACATCGAGTGGACGCCGTGGTGACCCGGCTACCGTTCCCGACAGACGGCCTGCACGTGACCATCCTCTACGACGAGCCCCGGGTGCTGGCTATGTCGGTCGACCACCGCCTCGCGGGCCGGGACTTCGTCACGCTGGACGACATCGCCGACGAGCCGATGCCCCGAGTCCGTGACTCCGACCCGGCGTGGAATGCCTTCTGGCGCATCGATCCCCGGCCCGATGGCCGCCGGGCGCCCGATGGACCGTTCATCGACGCGCTCGAGGACAAGTTCGAAGTCATCGCCTCCGGGCAGGCGGTGGCAATCACTGCCGGGTTCCGCGGCAATGCCCTGCGGCCCGACATCACCACCGTCCCGTTGCAAGGCGTCGAGCCCTGTCACGTGGTGTTGGCGACGCGCGCCGGGGACCGCAGTCGGCTGGTGGCGGCCTTCCGTAAGCTCGCCGAGGCGCACCTGAGGGGTCCGGTGTCCTGACGCCGGCGTGAAACCACCGTCGCGCTCGCGAGCGGTGCGCGCTAGACCTGGGGCAGCTCCGGCGGCGGACGGTATTCGGGGTCGTAACCGGAGACGTGGATCGGGCTACCGACGAGCCGGAAATCGCCGGCCGTGACAATGATTTCGGGGGTTGCTTCGAGCGCCTCCGGCAGGGTCCTGACGGCCGCCGCCGGCACTCCGAGCGGACGCAGTCGGCGTTCCCACCCCGCGGCGGTGTCGGTCGCCAGCATCGCCGTGACGACGGCCAGCACCTCGTCGCGGCGGGACACCCGTTCGGACATCGTCTCGAACCCCCCGATGCCCGCCTCGGTGGCGAAGGACTTCCAGAAGCCGTCGTGCGTGATGAACAACGCCAGATACCCCTCGGCGGTCGGAAAGAGCTGCGCCGGAACGTAATACGAGTGCGCGCCATAAGGACGCCGCTGCGGCTCGACACCGTCATTGAGGTAGGCGGACGCGTGGTAGTTCAGCTGCGACAGCATCACGTCGCGCAGCGAAACGTCGACTTGTCCTCCGGTTCCGGAGATGATCTTGGCCAACAGCCCCAGCGCCGCGGTCATCCCGGTGGAGTTGTCGGCCGACGAGTAACCGGGCAGCGTCGGCGGGCCCTGCGGGTCGCCGGTCAGGGCGGCGGTGCCGACGCCCGCCTGCACGACGTAGTCGAAGGCCGGATCGTCGCCGCCGTACAGGCCGAATCCGGTGATCGCGACGCACACGATCCGCTCGTTGTGCCGCCGCAATCTCTCATAAGTCAATCCCAGCCGGCGGATCGCCGACGGC
>NZ_LZIX01000089.1:0-2080 GCF_001666955.1 Mycobacterium sp. E735
TGAGCGCCCGGCGAGTGCCGCTCCCCCGAAATGCCTCTAGCGGCCGACGCCCAGCGTCGACGTGTAGTAGTTGACGCCGTTCATCGTTTGTCGATCATCGGCGGCCCGTGCGATCGCCCCCAACCCGAAGCCGGCGAGCAGCTGGGCCATCGGCGTTGCGACCGACGCCCACCCGAGCGCATCCAGGTACGCCCCGACGTCGTGGCGCTCACCTTCGAACTGGACCACGTCGAAGTCGAGTTCGAAGCCGTGCTCGCGCCACTTGGCAGTGGCCTCGCGCATCCGTTGGCGCGCTGCGTCGGGGTCCATGTCGGCGGTATTCGGCACAGCCTCACTCCCGAGTCGGCTGCCCGGCGCGCTCAGGGCGGTGACCATCTCGAGCAGCCGATCCTGGGCCGCTGGTGTCAGATAGCCGAATAGGCCTTCGGCAATCCATACCGTGGGCTTCTTGACGTCCAAACCCGTCGTAACCAGTGCCGTCGACCAGTCGTCGCGCAGGTCGATGGCGACCGTGCGTAGGTCAACTTTTGGTACGGCACCGAGCTTGGCCAGTGTGGTGGATTTGAACTCGATGACGGCCGGTTGATCCATCTCGAACACCGTCATCCCTTTAGGCCAGTCCAGTCGGTAGGCGCGGGCGTCGAGGCCCGAGGCGAGGATCACGGCTTGACGGATGCCCGCTCCTGCGGCATCGGCACACAACTCGTCGAAGTACCGCGTGCGGGCCGCAATCGATGCGGGCATCTGCGCCAGCCCCCATGAGCTGCCCGCGACGTCGATATCCGAGGCGACGAGCTCGCCGGTAGCCCAGCGGGTCAGAAAGCTCACACCGACCGCGCGCACCAACTGCTCGGCAAAAGGATCGTCGATAATCCCATCCCTGGTGGCGACGGCTCTCGCGGCCGCCGCCATCGTGGCCGTGGTTCCCACTCCGGTAGCCGGACCCCAGGTGTCGTCATTGGGTGGTGTCATCGTGAACCTCCGAGAGCCGCCTGGATACCGTACAACCCGTCTCCTGGCCCTCCTCAGCGACGCCGCTGACGTGACCACCGCGACCACATGCGCGCGGCCATGGCGCAATCGAATTTAGCGGGTTACCAGTAGGACTCCGCCGTAGTTGTTATCACAATGCGCACCAATCCATTTCGCAGCAACATCGATGTGCGTAATTCCCACATAAAGCAGTCGTGAGGGCACACCCGAAAACTCGCAGCGGTCCAAGCTGTCGCAGACCTGGCAGGCAAAAATGTTTGGCTTGCGGTTGACTGTCATTCGATAACGGCGAACGGCTGCGAGAGGAGCGTCTGTGCCCACCATCACCACCTCGGACGGTGTCGAGATCTTCTACAAGGACTGGGGTTCCGGCCAGCCGATCGTTTTCAGTCACGGCTGGCCGCTGACGGCCGACGACTGGGATGCGCAGATGATGTTCCTCCTGCACCGGGGCTATCGGGTGATCGCTCACGACCGGCGCGGGCATGGCCGGTCCGAGCAGGTCGGGACCGGCAACGACATCGAGCACTGGGTGGCCGATCTGGCCGCGCTGACCGAGCAACTCGAACTGCGCGACGCCGTCCACATCGGGCACTCCACCGGCGGCGCTGAAGTGGCCTGCTATGTGGCGCGCCACCAGGAGCGGGTCGCCAAGGCGGTGCTGGTGTCCTCCCCGACCCCGAGCATGGCGCAGGCCGAGAACAATCCGGGCGGGCAACCCCAGGAGTGGTTCGACGCGGTGCGTGCGGGCATCTTGGGAAATCGATCGGAGTTCTTCCGCGCCGTGCCAGAGGGGCCGTTCTACGGATTCAACCGCCCGGGTGTGGAACCGTCCGAGGCGGTCATCGCGAACTGGTGGCGTCAGGGCATGTCCGGCAGTGCCCAGGCTCACTACGAGACGGTGGTGTCCTGGCTGCAGGACTACTCCGACGAATTGCGGGCGATCACCGTTCCCGTCCTGGTCATGCACGGCGACGACGATCAGATCGTCCCGTTCGCAAGCGCGGCGCCCCGGGCGGTCGACCTCCTTCAGAACGGCGCCGTGAAGGCCTATCCCGGCTACCCGCACGGCATGCTGACCACACAC
>NZ_LZIX01000090.1:0-25953 GCF_001666955.1 Mycobacterium sp. E735
GCCGATCGGCTGCCGCAGACCGTCGCCGAACACTCGCACAGCGAATTGCAGCGGCTCACCGTGCTCAACCGCGACGTCTTGACCCTTCGCCGGGACGAGTTGGCCGCGCAACCCAACGCGGTCGTCGCCAACCTGCCCTACAACGTCGCGGTTGAGCACGGTGAGCCGCTGCAATTCGCTGTGCGAGTGTTCGGCGACGGTCTGCGGCAGCCGATCGGCCAGGACCGGGTCGATTTCGACGGCGGTTACCGTGGCGCCGCGGTCCAGCAACGCCAACGTCAGCGATCCCAGGCCGGGTCCGACCTCGAGGACGTGGTCGGACCGGCCGACCCCGGAGGTCGAGACGATCCGGCGGACCGTGTTGGCATCGTGGACGAAGTTCTGACCGAGGGATTTCCGGGGCCGAAGGTCAAGTTCTTTGGCAAGCCGCCTGATCTCGGTGCGACCGAGCAGCCGGATCGTCAGCTCGCACCAGCTCTTCCGCTGCACACGGGCCACGCGCCCCAACCCTGACGCTCGCGCGTCACCTCGGCGACTGCGATCTGCTCTTCCCGGGTCGCCAGGTCCGCGCGCGCGGCGAACCGCAGCCCGCCGTTGCGCTCCCAGGTGCCCTGATCGAACTGCACACCGCCGTAGTAGCCGTTGCCGGTGTTGATCGCCCAGTTCCCACCGGCCTCGCAGCCGGCGATCGCGTCCCAGATCGAGCCGTTGGTGACCGGTGGCACGTCGGTGCCGGGCTTGGTGCCCACCCGCACCACCGCCTCGCGGGCGGGGGTGATCACGGTGTTGGCGATCGGCAACCGGCCGGTCTCAACGCCGTTGACGGTGGCGACCGCGAAGGTGACGTCCTGGGTGCCGGGGCTGCCCGGGTCTTCCACCACCTGGCGGCTCATGTTCATGTCCGGGTCCTCGACCCGACGGGCATTGGGCTGCAACGGCATTCGTTCCGTCACCCGCTCGATCCGGTTGCGGGTCACCTGGATTTCCATGCCGTCGACAATGGGGGATGACGCGCTCGGCATCGCCTGGTCGCCCTCGAGGAGCGGGGCGCCGGCCGCGCTCAGCAGCCCCGCGACGTTGGGCGCGGGCAGGTGCACCGTACGGGTGGTGCCGCCATCGGTGATGCGGACCGTCTTCGCGCTGACGACGGGCAGCGCCATTCCCGCGAGCGGGACCCGGCTGCCGCGGGAGGCCGCGGCGGGGGCCGTGTCGGTCATGGCGAGTTGGGCCAGGGCCTCGTCGACGGTCGATGCCGTCGTCCACACCTGCTTGGTGTCGTGACCGTCCAGCGAGATCTGCAGCGGGCGGCTGCGGCGCAACACGATGTTGGCGGCGTCGTGCACCTTGACGTCCCCGGCGGGGTACAGGTCGTCCCGCTCGTCGACGGCGAAGCCGTTCTCCTGCACGATGTCGATGACCCGCGACTTCATGGTCGTGACCCGCATCGCGATGCCGTCGACGGTCAGCGTCACCGTCTTGCACGCGGAGACCGCGAATCCACCTGCGAACGCCAGAACCAGTAACAGTCCTCCGACGATGAGCCGCAACATCGGCGACGGTGTCTGATGAAGTTTTGTTAATACAGTCAACGCGCGTCTATCCCGACCACAGCAATTACTCCAACGACCTAATCAGCACCAAGCGACAAATAAGGGCCCGTAGGCCCCACCCTTTCGATCACAAGACGGTAACGAACCGGCCAAAGTTGAGCAACTCCGGCGCGAATTCGTTAACGCAATCTTCCCGTGCAGCGAGTCAACCGGGAGCCAGCCCGTAGACCCGCCGAGCGTTGCTCGTCGTGGCCTGCGCCAGCTCTTCGGCGGGACGGCCCACCAGTTCGGCGACCGCCCGGACAGTATAAGGAAGGCAATACGGCTCGTTCGGTGCACCGCGGTACGGATGCGGCGTCAAGAAGGGCGCATCGGTTTCCACCAGCAGTTGTTCCAGCGGTATCAGCGGAACGGCTTCCCGCAGGTCGCGGGCGTTGCGGAAGCTCGCCGTTCCCGACAGGCTGAGCAACCATCCGGCGTCCACGCAGCGGCGGGCCATCGCGGCGTCCGACGAGAAGCAGTGAAAGATCACCGTGTCGGGCGCGCCTTCGGCCGCCAGCACGTCGAGCACCTCGGCGTCGGCGTCCCGGTTGTGGATCATCAACGGTTTGCCGCACCGCTTGGCCAGGTCGATGTGCCAGGCGAACGCTTCCCGTTGGGTGTCCGGCTGCGCGCACCCGTCGAGGCGCCCGGGCCAATACAGGTCCAGGCCGGTCTCGCCGACGGCCACCACCCGGGGGTGGGCCACCAGCCGCTCTATTTCGCCGCGGGCGGCGTCGTCGAGCGCATCGGCGCGGGTCGGGTGCAGCGCCACCGCGGCGTACACCCGCGGATCCCATTCGGCGGCGCGGGTCACCCAAGCCGCCGAAGCCAGGTCGTCGGCGATGGTGACCACGGCCCCCACCCCGACCGCCGCGGCGCGATCCACGATGGCGCGCACGTCCCCGGCGTCCCGCGCGCCACAGGCGTCGAGGTGGGTGTGGGCGTCGACCAGGGGGGCCAGCGGTTCGGGTGCGGGCGGCGCTTCTCGTTCTCGTCGGTTGGAGCTCACGCGCACACAATAAGGTGGACTCTCGATGAGGCCCTTCTACGTCACCACCGCGATCACGTACCCCAACGGCAATCCGCACGTCGGGCACGCCTACGAGTACATCGCCACCGACGCCATCGCGCGATTCAAGCGGCTCGATGGGTTCGACGTGCGTTTCCTGACCGGCACCGACGAGCACGGCCTCAAGATGCTCGAGACGGCGGCGGCGGAGGGCCTTCCGACCGCCGAGCTGGCGCGGCGGAATTCCGATGTTTTTCAACGCCTGCAGGAGAAGCTCAACATCTCCTTCGATCGGTTCATTCGCACCACCGACGCCGACCATCACGAAGCGTCCAAGGAGATCTGGCGGCGGATGGACGCCGCCGGAGACATCTACCTGGACAGCTACACGGGTTGGTACTCCGTGCGCGACGAGCGGTTCTTCGTCGAATCCGAGACCGCGGTGGTCGACGGGACAAGGGTCGCCGTGGAAACCGGAACGCCGGTGACGTGGACCGAGGAGCAGACCTACTTCTTCCGGCTCTCGGCGTACACCGACAAGCTGCTGGCCCATTACGAGGCCAACCCGGACTTCATCGCCCCCGAAGTGCGCCGCAACGAAGTGGTCAGCTTCGTCTCCGGCGGCCTGCGCGACCTGTCGATCTCGCGCACCTCGTTCGACTGGGGCGTCAAAGTGCCCGACCATCCCGATCACGTCATGTACGTCTGGGTCGACGCGCTGACCAATTACCTGACCGGGGTCGGCTACCCCGACACCGACTCGCCGATGTTCCGCCGCTACTGGCCCGCCGACCTGCACATGATCGGCAAGGACATCATCCGGTTCCACACCGTCTACTGGCCGGCGTTTCTGATGTCGGCCGGGATCGAGCTGCCGCGCCGGGTGTTCGCGCATGGGTTCCTGCTCAACCGGGGCGAGAAGATGAGCAAGTCGGTGGGCAACATCGTCGACCCGGTGGCGCTGACCGAGACGTTCGGCGTGGACCAGTTGCGCTATTTCCTGTTGCGGGAGGTCCCCTTCGGCCAGGACGGCAGCTACAGCGAAGACGCCATCGTCACGCGCATCAACACCGACCTCGCCAACGAGCTGGGCAACCTGGCCCAGCGGTCGCTGTCCATGGTGGCCAAGAACCTGGACGGGGTGGTGCCGACGCCCGGTGAATTCACCGCCGAAGATGCCGAACTGCTGGCGACGGCCGACGGCCTGCTGGACCGCGTGCGCGCCGCCTTCGACGGGCAGGCCATGCACTTGGCATTGGAAGCGATCTGGCTGATGCTGGGCGCCGCCAACCGATATTTCTCCGCCCAGCAGCCGTGGGTGCTACGCAAGAGCGACTCCGCGGCGGACCAGACTCGTTTCGCGACAGTGCTTTACACAACCTGCGAGGCCGTTCGCATCGCGGCGCTGCTGATCCAGCCGGTGATGCCCGAATCGGCGGGCAAGCTTTTGGATCTGCTCGGCCAGGCGCCCGAACAGCGCAGCTTCGACGCGATAGGCAAACGGCTGACCCCCGGCACGGCGCTCCCGGCGCCGACCGGGGTCTTCCCCCGCTACCAAGCCGACTAGCCGCTCGCGAGCCGAGCGCGCCACCAGCTTCACACCGACATTGCCAGGCACAGCGCCGCGACGGCGAGGCCCTGCAGGGTGGCCCTGGTGGTGATCACTCTGTCCCAGTTGCGCTGCAGCGCACGAGCATCGGTCGGCAACTCGGGTCGATCCGCGCCTGCGATGAGTTGCCGGTTGATCGGCGCGCTCACCCGCAGGTAGATCAGCAGCCACGCCAGCAGCAGGAGGACGGCGGCGCCGGCCGCGCCGGCTTGCGCCCAGCGGCCGGACGCCGCGGCGAATGCCAGGCTGATCGTCGCCGCCGCCAGGCCGAGCACGCCGGGTACCGGCATCCGTCGATCCCCATAGCGATGGATGTTGCCGGCAACGGCGAGCAGGGCCCGATCGTCGATGCGGGCCATCGCGGGCCTCAGCACCATCGCGCAGAACACGTCGGTGCCGTAGACCACCCCGGTACCCAGCACCGCGACGACCGCGAAAACGGTGGCGACCATGGCGCACACTCCTCATCTCCCGTAGGTGCTAGCAACGCTAACCCTCGAGAGCGCGGCTGTCAATAGCGTTGCTATCTTCTGTGCCACCGCTAACACGACGTCGCCGATGTCGACGTCGGCGCGCCTCCGGACCGCGCGCCGCCGGCCGATCACCGACCCGGTGCGCGAGCGGGCCGACGAAGGTGTTCAGGGATGCCTTCGGCGAGCGGGAAACGAAATACGGCGCCAATCCTGGGCGGGCATCTGCTCGAAGGCCTGTGTATAGCCTATGTTATGCGCCATAATCGGCCGGTGGACCGACGACGCAATCGGCAAGAGGGTGACTCGCCGATGACGACCCTGAAACAGCTGCCGGCACTGGTCGTGCTCGAGCGGATCCCGATCCCGGTGCTGGCGATCGAGAATGACGGCACCATCCTGTTTTCCAACGCCGCGTTCGCCGAGATGATGGGTTATGACCGGGAAGAGGTGTTGGAGCTGAAGTTCCACCAGATCTTCCATCAGGCACCGGCCTCGGATTCGTTGTTATCCGTCGTTCATTCCCTGGCGAACATGGTGGTCGAACTGGCGCACAAGGACGGTTCGGTGGTGCGCGCCCTGATGAGCAAGTCGGCGGCGATGCGCGCCGACGACCAGTTCGTGCTCGCGGCGTTCCAGGATCTGACCGAGCAGTTGTGGCAGGAGGACCGCTAGCGGGGACGCGGCAGGCCCGGGAAATCATTGGCCGGAACGCGTCGACGTCCTGCGGTCGGTCGTCGATGTAAGCGAAACCTGTTGGTGGGCATCAGGTCTCGTGCTGGACGGCCGCACGGGACGCGCGGTTACGCGCAGACGCTAACGCCGCCGCCGTGATTCGCGCCTGGTGCGCCACAGGATCACCCCGCCGCCGACGATGGCCACCGCAACCCAGCCCGCGCCGAACCACCACAGCCAGCCGAGGTCGGAGTGCCCCTGCGACGCCGCGGTCGGACCACCGGCCGAGGGCGAGTGCTCGACGGTCACCGGGTCCTGCCCGCCCGGCGCGGACACCACCGCGGCGCCTTTGAGTCGTTGCCAGCGCTTGTTATCGCCGCTGAGCCACCGCAGCAACTCGTCGAGTTGCCCCGGCGCCCCGTTTGATGTCGCCACCAACAGCGACCTGCCGCGGTTGAAAACCACTTGGAGAGAGGCGAACCGGAGATCTGGGTCGAGTGTGAGTTTGGCGGGCTTGCCGTCGGATTGGACGGCATTGACGGTGATGGGCCCGCTCGGCCCGGCAGCCACCGGAAGCGCGACATTGGAGTGGTTCCACCCGTCGGCGGAGATCACTATCGCGGGGTCCGACGAGTCGATCGCCTGCTGCGCGGTCGTGACCGTGGTGTAGAGCGGCACGGCGCTGATTCGCTGAAGGCCCACCACGATGCCGACCGCCCGCACCGTGTCTATCAACGAGTGGGCCTCGATGCCCACCTGCATCCGGGGCATCAACGACTGCGGCACCGATTGGAAGCCGTCCGGCACCGGCGGGGCTGCCGGGTCGCTCTGTATTGTGGTGTCGCCGTTGATGTTCAGCGTCAGCAGCTGACTCCCCGGCCCGGCGGTGTAGAAGTCGCCGCAATGCCCGGTGTTGGCGGCGACGTCGAGGACCAGATCAATACTGGTGTAGCGCTGCAGCAGTCGGTCCGGCACATCGATCCAGCGGTCGATGGTGCCGTGGCCGTCGGTCGGCCAGTGGTCGATGGTTTCGGGGCCGATGGTCACGGCGATCTGACCGCCGACGTTCCCCGGTGTCGGGGTGTAGGAACCCTGCAGATGCACGCGCACGTTGTGCACCGATCTGGCGAATCGGGTTTGGTCGATTCCGATCGACACCCGCGGTTGCAGTGACGTCGAGTTGAGAACGGGCTGCGCCAACTCGCGCAACGTCACGCTGCCACCGAGTTGCTGCACGCTCGGTTTGAGCTGTTCCACCGCCGCCTTGGAAGACAGCGCCAACTGCGAGACGTCGTTGAACAACACCGCCGTGTTCGATTCGTCCGACTGGCCGAGCGGTCCGGACATGAGCAACCACGGCACACCCGAGGCGCCTTGTAGCGAAAGCCCGTTGTCAGGGCCCTCTTTGACGACGATCTGACGTTCCAGCGGTTGCGGCGGCGCCGGCGGCGCGGCCTGGCCTTCGGCCAGCGGAATCACCGCGATCTCGGGGGTCTGCCGGCCGTAGTGCGAGGCGGTGGAGGCGGCCAGTTGGACCGCCGTATCGGACTCGTTCGGCGAGGGCGACGGCGGCAGGTAGATGGAAAGCTTGCGCAGCACCGGCGGCAGGAAATGCGCCACCGTGGTGGGCGGCAGTTCGACCCCGGTGTAGGTGATCGACCCGTTGGTCAGGCGCAGCGGGCTCCACGGGTAGAGGCAGTATCCGTCCAATGGCACCACGTACGAACGCAGCGTCACCGACAGCCAATTGTCGTTGACCTCCGCGCCCGCCAGGGGAATGACGATTGGGGCCTGATCGGTGGAGGGCAAATTCAGCCGTGCGATGGTGCGCTCGCCCTGCGTGACAGTGAGCACCCCGGACCGCAGATTGATCGGCATCTCGACGGTGGCGTTCAGTGCCGTCGGTGTCAGGCCATGCAGCACCGGCACGGTGAGCTGTTGGGTACTCGTCACCCCCCAGAATTCCAGGGTGGGAGCGGACCCGATGTCGGTAAGCGACAACGTCGGCGAGTCCGCGGCGGTAGCCGGTTCGCCGGGCGCACCCCACGACGCCGGGGCGCTCATCACCAAAAACCCAACCACCGCGGCCAGCGCGACCACTTTGCCCAGACGTCTCCGGTACATCACCGGAACAGTATGCATTGTGGAATGCGCGTCAACCGCAATTACTGATTCGCCGTCTCGATGGCCGCGAAAGCGGGTGTGGCGCATCCGGCCCGACCGCGCGACCGTGGAGCTCTAGCCGATCAGGGGTTCCGTGTCGGCGTCGGGGCGGGCCGCGATGGCCGGGGCATGACGCATGACTTCGCGACCGAGGAACTGCTGGAAATAGGGCAACGACGACTCGGTCACCGTGCCGGGCAGCAGGAGCTCCAAGATCTGACGCAGGCGACCGCCGATGTCGACGGGGCCTCCCCTGTTGGGTTCACGACGGGTTATCGCATTGAATACCAGTCGCGTTCCGAACATGGCTCCAACGAGGAACTCGGAGAGCACCTTGGGGTCGACGTCCTTGCGGAGGTCTCCCTCGCTGATGGCCCGCCTGGCCTCATCAGCGATCTTCACCGCCAGGTCGGCATAGAAGTCCCCCGCGGCCTCGTTCAATCCGCTTAAGGCACAGGCTAATTGCTCGGCCGTGCGAACGGTCTTGTCCGAGTTGAGCACTACCACGATGGTGAAGGCGCCGTGTAGCAGGTTTTCCAGCCCCGGCGACGAAGACTTGCACACGTTCCCGAATGCCGTGAGCAGGCTCTCGGAGCCTTCCTTGAGGATGTCGGACGCCAGCGATTCCTTCGAATCGAAGTGGTGATACAGGGCGCCTTTGGTCATCCCGGTCCGCTCGATGATCGCCCCCCACCCGGCGGCGGCATATCCGACTTCCCCGAACACCTCGATCGCGGCGTCGATGATCTTCCGCCGAGTGGCTTCGGATCGGACCTGGCGCGGCACTGTCTCTGCACCTCCGGAGTCGCGTCGGGTGCGCGGAGTCATTGATGTGGGTTCACATCCACCGCAAGACGTCCAACGTTAGCAGCCGCTGCCGCGGCTGGCGGGCAGTCTGCTCAACCTGGTCGGCACTAAGGCGAGCCTTGGTCGCTCGAACTGGAGTTGACGGCGAGCGCCGCTCGCCGCCTTAGGAATTGGCTGAAGTAATCGGCCCGGTCCGGTTGCAAGATCCCACCCAAGATCAGCATCCAGCACTTTTCCAGGTCGGTGAGGAACCGTTCCGGGTCGTCCAGATTGCTGGTCTTGCGCAGCCCCATATGCAGCGACACCATCAGCCGTCCGACTGCGTCGGGATCACAGCGTTCGTCGATGTCACCCTCGGTGATGGCCTGCTGGACGACCCCCGACAGGGCTTCCACCCAGCCGCTCACCAACGTGTCCTGCAGCCCCCCCGACTGTCCGACCGACTCGATCAGATTCAGGCCGGCCCTGACCAGATCGGTCTTGATGTCTTGAACGGCGATCAGATACGAGAAGTCGATCAGGGTTTCCAGGCCCGAAAGTCCGCGGGTCAACAGGTCTCCGACCGCGACGGTCGCCGCGGCGATCTGCTTGTCGATGAGCTCCACCGCCAAGGCGTGTTTGGACTTGAAGTGGAAGTACATCGCGCCCTTGGTCAGCTGGGCCTCGGCCAGGATGTCATCCAGACCGACGTCGTGGTACGGCCTGCGCGCGAACTGATGGGAGGCGGCGCGCAGAATCTGCCGCCGCGTCGCGTCGGCGCGTCCGTCGGTCGAGTGGGTAGTCATGGGAATCTGCCAGCTCAGCTCTCGTCGGCCCGCCGGGTGTGACCCTGGCGCAGCGGCGTGAACCCGGCGGGGAAGCCGGGCTCCGCGACGTTGGCGTGTATGACGCGACCGATCTCGTCGGGGGTTGCGACCCGGACCTGGTCGATCGCCGTCAGGTTGATGAGCAGGGCATACACCTCGGTTCTTGGGCGGTCTTGAACTACACCGACCGGCCACCCCCGGGCAGTACATGGGCCACGTCTGAGATTAGCAGCTGCAGGCGTCTGCCTTGACGCTTGCGTAAATACCTGTAGTCCACATCACACCCTCTTTACAAACTATTAGTATGTTTCGTACGCTATTATCACATTGTCAGTTTGTAGGGCCGGGCGGCCCAAACCCACGGTTCGCCCAGTTGAGCGGCAAGAACGCCCGATCCCGGGCCCTTTGCAGGATGTTAGGAGACGCAGATGCCGGTCGTGACCACCAGGCCACGCGCTCTGGCAGCGTCAGCAGGTAGAAGGCTCGGAAAGGGACAAAGGACCTTCGCGATCGCAGGCCAAATACTCTTCGGCACAGCTTCCACCATAATCAATACTTTAGGTATGTTTAACGCGGTAATCGCGCTCCTCGGGTACGGCCCGGCGGTCGTCCGTCTCCGCACCGCCACCGGGGACCGGGGTCTGACGTGATCGATTTCGGGGCGTTCCCGCCGGAGTTCAATTCCGCGCGGATGTATGCCGGCCCTGGTCCGGTGTCGCTCGTGGCGGCCTCGGTGGCCTGGGATGGCCTTGCCGCCGAATTGCATTCCGCCTCAAGCTGTTACCGCTCGGTGATAGCCGGATTGACGACCGGACGCTGGTTGGGTCCCTCGTCGTTGACCATGGCGTCCGCCTTCGCTCCCTACATGGCGTGGACCGCCGGGGCGGCCGCGCGGGCCGCGGAAACCGCAGGCCAGGCCAGGCTCGCGGTGGAGATCTACGAGGCCGCCTTCGCGATGACCGTTCCGCCGCCGGCAGTCGCCGCCAACCGCGTCCAGCTCGCGACGCTGATCGCCACCAACTTCTTCGGCCAGAACTCGGCGGCGATCGCGGCCACCGAGGCCGAATACGGCGAGATGTGGGCACAGGACGCGGCGGCGATGTACCAATACGCCGCGGGTTCGGCGGCCGCGTGCGACGTGACACCGTTCAGCCCGCCGCCGGACGTCGCCAACCCGGCGGGGGTGGCGACCCAGGGCAGCGCGGTGGCGCAGGCCGAAACGTTGGCGGCCACGCACACTTCCCTGTCGAACGTGATGTCCTCGGTTCCCAACGCCCTGCACGGGCTCTCGTCGCCGATGTCCGCCAGCACCTCCACCCTGACCCAGGTCGGTACCGGCACCGCGAGCACCGCCACCAGCACGGCCAGTTCGTCGCTGATGGACAGCCTCGCGTCGAGCCTGCCCAGCTCGCTGCCCACCTACTTCATGGCGGGAGCGACACCGTTGTACGGGATGTCCTCCATCCTCGGCATGGCTCAGACCGCGCAGGGCTTGGTGAATGGGGCTGCCCAGGCGGCGGGCACCGCTGCGGCGGGGGCCGCGAGCGCGGCGAGCACGGGCGCGGGCGCGCTGGGATCGCTCGGCTCGCTCGGATCGGGTGTGGTCGGAAGCCTCGGCAGCGCGGCCTCGCTCGGTCCGCTGGCGGTCCCGGCGAGTTGGACCAGCGTGATACCGGCGGCACACAGCGCCGCTTCCGCACTGCCGACCATCAGCCTCGCCGGCGCCAACACGCCGCCCAGCATCATGGGCTCGCTACCGCGCCTGGCCGCCGCGTCGGGCAAGAACCTCGGCCCCCGGTACGGCGTCATCCCGACCGTGATGACGCGGCCGCCTTCCGGTGGATACGCGTAGGCCATGACCCCGACGAGAACGACCCGTGACCCGAGGAGCGGTGCATGAAGTACACGCCCACCCAGATCGCCGGCGTGACGATCATTGACCTCGAGCCGCAACGCGACCATCGCGGCTTCTCGTCCCGTTCCTTTTGTGCCGACGAATTCGCCGACCGCGGGCTGAGTTTCGACGTCACCCAGACCAACATCTACTTCAACTACACCCGCGGCACCGTGCGGGGCCTGCACCATCGGGTGCCGCCCTACGCTCAGACCCAGGTGGTTCGCTGCACCCGCGGCGCGATCGCCGCCGTCGCGGTCGACATCCGCCCGGGGTCGCAGACCTACGGCGACCACGTCATGGTCGAGTTGAGCGCGGACAACTACCGGGCGCTGTTCCTGCCGCCGTTCGTCGCCCACGGCTTCCAAACGCTGATCGACAACACCGAAGTCAGCTATCAGGTCAGCGGGGAGCCCGCGCCGTCCGACGCCCAGGGATTCCATTGGAATGACCCGGAATTCGGGATCGTGTGGCCGCTGCCGGTCACCGTCATCTCCGAGCAGGACGCCAGTTGGCCATCGCGAACGCCGAGCTTCGCTTCGATCGAGAGTGCAGCGTCATGTCTAACCCGTTGATGACCCAGGAATTGGTGGACGTCGTGCACGCCGAACCCGGTCCGACCAAGCGGAAACCGGCCGGCATCACGTCATTGCCCAGCCGCCGCACCGGCGCTCTGCCGGCCACCGGGGCCGCGGCGCCCTCGCCCGGTGGCAGCGCGATCCGGCGCTGGCAGCACCAATATTCGCACCACCTGCGCATCAGCGACACGCTGATCGTCTGCGCCTCGGTGCTACTGGCGCAGTACGTCCGATTCGGCGAAATCGCCAACACCTCGGGTTACTCGGACGTCGCGATGACGATGCTGTCGTTTCTCTTCGCGGCGCTATGGCTGTCGTCGCTGGCGGTATTCCAAACGCGCTCACCGCGAGTCATCGGCGCCGGCATCGACGAGTACCGCCGGATCGGCAGCGCCTCGTTCTGGACGTTCGGAATCATCGCGATGGTCACCTTGCTCGCCAAGGTGGACCTGGCCCGCGGTTACCTTGCGATCGCGCTCCCCGTCGGGACCATGGGCCTGCTGGGGAGCCGCAGCCTGTGGCGCAAGCACATCCGGCAGATGCGCGCGAACGGTCAGTGCCAGACGACGGTGCTGGCGATCGGGGACCGCAAGGCGGTCTCTCACCTGGCCCACGAACTTTCCCGCAACCCGCTGGACGGATACCTCGTGGTAGGCGTTTGCATTCCGGGCTACGGGCCACCGCGCGGCAACACCATCACCCTCGGCGGACGCGCTGTGCCGATCCTCGGTGACGTCACCCACGCGGTGGCCGCCATCAACAGCTGCGGTGCGGACACCGTGGCGGTCACGCAGACGGACCACTTCGGGATGCACGGGATCCGAGAACTGATGTGGCAGCTGGAAACGATGGACGTCGACGTCGTGGTCTCACCGGGCGTGATGGACGTCGCGGAGGCCCGCCTGACCCTGCGCCCGACCGCGGGGATGCCGCTGTTGCACGTCGAGAAGCCGCAATACGAAGGGACGCAACGCTTTCAGAAGCAGGTGTTCGACTTCCTGTTCTCGCTGGCGGCCCTGATCGCGACGGCGCCCGTCCTCGTCGCGGCGGCCGTCGCCGTCAAGCTCACCAGCAAGGGCCCGGTGTTCTACCCATCCGAACGGATCGGCATCGACGGCAAGCCCTTCAGGATGCTGAAGTTCCGGACCATGGTCGACGGCGCCGACACCCAGATCGAGCACCTGTTGGCGCTGAACGAGAGCGCCGGCGGCATGCTGTTCAAGATGCGCGAGGACCCACGGGTCACCCCCGTCGGCAAGATCCTGCGCAGGTTCAGCATCGACGAGCTGCCCCAGTTCATCAACGTGCTCAAGGGTGACATGAGCGTCGTCGGCCCGCGCCCCCCGCTGCGCCGAGAGGTCGACAACTACGACGGTGACGTCAAGCGGCGACTGCTGGTGAAACCGGGGGTCAGCGGGCTGTGGCAAGTGAGCGGCCGATCGGACCTCTCCTGGGAGGAGTCGGTGCGGTTGGACCTGTCCTACGTGGACAACTGGTCGATGTCGGGTGACCTCATGATCATCGCCAAGACGGTTAAGGCCGTTCTCACCAGTCACGGCGCATACTAGGGAGTCATGACTGAGCCGACGACGCCCGAGGCGGTCGTCCCGTCGGTGCCGCTCTCCCGGATGGCTCACGCCTTCTCGATCCAACTGATCTGCCGCGCACTGGGAATGCTGGCCTCGGTGGTCTCCGTGGCGATGACCGCGCGGTACCTGGGTCCGGGCCGCTACGGCCAGCTCTCCATCGCGGTCGCGTTCGTGGGAATGTGGAACAGCTTCGCCGATCTCGGTGTCGCCACCGTGATCGTCCGCCGCGTCACCTCCGGCCGCGGCGACCTCGAACGTCTGGTGCGCGTCAACAGCGGACTGGCCCTGATCTACTGCGTTCCGCTCGCCGCACTGGCGGCCGGTTCCGGGTTGCTCGTCTATCACGACTACGACGTCCGGGTCATGCTCGTGGTGCTGTCCGGGGGCCTGCTGCTGCAGACCATGACCACCCGCTTCGAGCCGGTGTTTCTGGCCACCGTCCGGTTCTCCGCGGTGGCCATCTCCGACGTCACGGCCCGCACGGCCACCCTGGCCATGGTCGCGGTCCTGGTCTCCGCGCACTCGAACGTCATCTGGTTCGCGGTGGCACAGCTCATTCCGCCCGCCGTCCAGCTGGTTATCCAGGGCGCCGCGGCGATGCGGCACATCTCGGTGCGCCCGGTGTTCGCGCTGCGCGAGGCCGCCGATCTGTTGCGGGAAACCCTGCCCCTGATCGGATTCCTGGTTGTCGGAATCCTTTACACCCGCGCCGACGGTGTGATCTTGTCCTTGCTCAACACCCACTCCGAGGTGGGCGTGTACGGGCTCGCCTTGACGATCGCGTTCAACACCATCGTGGTGTCGCTGGTGTTCCTCAAGGCGACGCTGTCGACGGGCACCGAACTGTTCGCGCGGGACGTGGCGGCGTTCGCCGCCTTCCTGCGCCGCAGCGTCGAGCTCATGTATTTCGCGGCGGTCCCCGTCGCGGTGGTCGGAGCGCTGCTGGCCGGACCGTTGATCGCGTTCTTCGGCGACAAGGCGTTCGTCGCGCGGGGAACGCCGACGCTGGCATTGCTGTTCGTCGCGGCGGCGCTGCGGTTCGTCGGCGGCACTCTCGGCCAGGGTCTGGTCGCCAGCCACCACCAAAAGGTTCTGCTGTGGTTGACGGTCGCCACGCTGGTGGTCAACGTCTCGCTGAATCTGGTTCTCGACGGGCGGCTGGGCGCCGTCGGGCCCGGCATCGCGCTGGTGTGTACGGAATTCTTCAACATGCTGTTCAGCAGCTGGTGGCTGCACCGGCGGTGCGGTTACCGTACGCCGGTGATGTTCTTGCTGCGGGTGCTGATCCCGACGGCCGCCAGTGTCGCGGTGACACTGCTGCTTTCGGGTCAGCACGTCGCGCTGATCCTGCTCGCCGCCGCCGCGGCCTACCTGGCCACCAGCGCCGCGGTCGGCCCGCTCAAGTGGTCGTCGCTGGCGTCGTTGCGCAGCAAGCAGCTGGCGTGACCGGCCGCGTGAAGTCTCCACGGGTGCTGTGGCTTTCGCCATGGACACGGCCGGCGGTGCGCGTGCAGTCCGAAGCGCTGATCCGGCACGGGGCCGACGTGCTGCTCGTGACCTCTGACCGGCACCCGGAGTCAGACGCCGCCCGCGAGTACGAGGTGGTGCTCGAGCCGCGATTCCTGTCGGCCAAGACGTGGCCGCCGACGCTCAAGGCCTGGCGGCTCGTCCGCAAGTTCCGGCCGGACGTCGTGATCGCCGAACAGGTCCGTGATCCACGGTGGATTGCGCTGGCCGGAAGGACGCCACGCATCCAGGTGATCCACGACGATCGCCCCCATGACCCCGCGGAAGCGCTGCCCGCCTACGAACTCGCGGCGCTCGATCGCTGGGGCGCCCGCTCTGCGGCCACCATCGCCTACTGCGAATACGTCGCGCGCGCGGTCGCGACACGACGCGACGTGATCGGCACACCGGTGCACGTTGTACCGCTCGCCAGCGATCTCGATCTCGACCGCGTCCCTCCGTTCGTGGATGCCGAGGGGCGCCACGACTTTGTCATGTTCGGCCGGCTCAACCCCTATAAGAACGTGGACGTGGTGTTGCGGGCCTGGCAGTGCCACGTCGAAGGCGGCGGCTGGCGCGGCGACGACCTCATCCTGATCGGCGACGGAGCGCTGGACGCCGACAAGCTGCCCGCGCACACGCAGTGGCGTCGCGGCGGCTATCGCTACCGCGATGTCGTCACCACCCTGGCCGCCGCCAAGGGCTCGATCGCCCACTACCGGCGCGCCACTCAAAGCGGCGTGCAGGTCCTCTCAATGCAGTTGGGCGTCATGCCGATCGTTTCCACCGAGGGCGGGCCGCCCGAGTATCAACCCCCGGACTGCCCCCCGATCGGCGTCGACGACGTTGCCGGACTGGCGGCCGCTTTCGACGTCCTGGCCGACCCGGACACGGCGGCGCGGCACGGGGCCACCGCGGCGCGGCACTACGAGCGCCATTGCGCCGTCGACCTTGTCGCGGATCGCTTCCTGGAGGTCATCGACGAGGTGATGGGCCGTCGACGTTGACCGGGTACCGAACACACCTCGCGTATCCGGATGTATGGACGCGAGAGGGATAGAAACGTGAGCACGTATCTGGTCACCGGGGGTTGTGGATTCATCGGATCGGCGGTCGTCAACTCGTTGCTGGAGCGGGGCGCCGAGGTCTTCGTCATGGATGACCTCTCGCTCGGAAAGGACCACTGGCAGAAGGCACCCCGCAAGCCGACGCTGATCGTCCGCGACATCCTCGACGCCGACGCGTGCGACGAGGCATTCCGTGACATCAAGCCGCAGAACGTCATTCATCTTGCGGCGCAACACTTCGTCCCCTGGTGCGAGGAGCACGTCTACGAGGCGTACACCTTGAATGTGCATGGCACGTTGAACGTCCTGGAGTCGTCACGCCGGCACGGCGTCTCAGCCTTCTTCTTCGCATCTACCGGCGACGTCTACCATCCGAACTTCGTGCCCCACCGGGAAGTTGATCCGACCGGGCCGGTGTATGTCTACGGCCACACGAAATACCTGGCCGAGCAGCTGTGCATGCGCTATTTCGAGTCCACCGGATGTTTCCGCACGCTGGTGATCGGGCGGCTGTTCAACGCCGCCGGACCGCGCGAAACCAATCCGCACATGCTCGCCGAGGTCACCCGTCAGATCGCGCAGGAGGGCAAGCGCGAAGTGGAAGTCGGTAACCTCTGGCCACTGCGCGACTACGTTGACGTCGACTCGATGGGCGCCGTTATCGTCGACACCGTTTCGCGGATAGCGGGATTGGAGATCGTCAACATCGGATCCGGCAAGGCGATCGAGGTCCGCGAAGCGCTGGACATCATCGCGTCCGTCCTGCCGTTTCCCGTTGACTTCACCTCGGTGCCCGAGCGCCAGCGCCCCAACGACCGACCGTTCCTGTGCCCGGATACGCACCGGCTGCGCCGCACCATCGGCCGTGCGGCGGAGCCGTTCGGCCAAGCCACGGCGCGAAAGATCTTTGCCGAGTACCCGGGCATCGCGCTCGAAAGTGGCCGCGGTGCGCCCTGATTCCGTCCGCCCGCTGCGGGTCGCCCTGGTAGGCGACTACCCCACCGATGAAGGCGCGACCGTGCACAACGGGGTGCAGTCGGTGACGTACACGTTGGCGCATGCGCTGGCTGCCCGTCCCGACGTCGAGTGCCACGTCGTCAGTGCGATGAACGGTGTGACCACAACCTACCGGCGGGCCGGCGCCCTGCACGTTCACTACGTCAAGCGCCTGAACCTCCCCCGATTGGTCACACTGCGTGTCAACGACGTGCCGCGCCTGGCGGCGGTGATCCGTTCGATCAATCCCGATGTCGTGCATGGACAGGGCCAGGATCGCCACGCGCTCGGCGCGTTGGCGAGCGGGGCGCCGACGGTCATCACTCCGCACGGCGTGCTCTTCATCGAGAGCCGGTTACTGCAAAGAAACCGGTGGGACGCGTTGGGCGCCTTGAAGAAACGGGCTGTCGCGAACATGGAGCGGGAGGTGTTTCGCCGCGCCCGGGACATGATCATCATCTCGCCGTACCTGGCGCAGGTTTACGGGCCGATGCTGACGGCGCGCTGCCGGTTCATCGAGAACCCGATCCAAGACGACTTCTTCCGCATACGGCGCGCACCGGAGCCCGGCCGAATGTTGTTTGTCGGAACCCTGGTGCCGCGCAAGAGTGTGGACCATCTCGTGCGCGCGGTCGGCGAGGTCGCCAACGACCGTCGCGCCATTGCCGACCGGCCGTGGCGGGCGGGCCTGCAACTCAGGGTCGCCGGCCCCATTGCGGACCCGAGCAGCGAACACGAAGTCCGGCGGGCGATCGACGAATGCGGCCTGGGGGAACGGGTAAGGCTGCTCGGCCCCATCGGCCACGAAGAACTGCTCGATGAATACGCGCGGGCCCAGGTTCTCTTGCTGGGCTCGCGCGAAGAGACCACTCCGCAAGTCGTCGCTCAGGCCATGGCGTGTGGACTGCCGGTGATCGCCTCTCGCGTTGGCGGCATTCCGGACATGGTCGAGGACGGCAACACCGCGCTGCTGTTTCCGCATGGCGATGTCGCGGCCTGCGCCGGGCACATCCGCCGGATACTTGACGACGACGCCTTCAGAGCCGGCATCGAACAGCGGGTACGCGTCGAGGCTCAGCAGCGTTTCGACCCGGAATCGGTTGCCGAGCAGACCGTTAGCGCCTATCGGGAGGTCATCGCCCGAGATCGGCAGACCTGAAGTACTCGATCGTGAGTTTGACGCCTTGGCCGAATGGGACCACCGGACGCCAGTCGAGCCTCGACTCGGCGAGGGCGATGTCCGGCTTGCGCTTCTTCGGGTCGTCCTCGGGCAGGGCCCGGAAAACGATCGGAGAGGGCGATCCGGTCATCTCCTTGATGATGCGGGCGACCTCGAGGACGGTCAGCTCGTCCTGGCTACCGAGGTTGACGGGTCCGGTGAAGGACGCCTCGCTGGTCGCCATCTTCACCAGCCCGTCGATCAAATCGTCGACGTAGCAGAAGCTTCGGGTTTGGCTGCCATCGCCGAAGATGGTGATCGGTTCGCCGCGGAGCGCCTGCACGATGAATTGTGAGACGATCCGCCCATCCTCGGGATCCATCCTGGGGCCGTAGGTATTGAAGATCCGGACGACCTTGATCCGAGCGCCGAAGCGGCGCGCGTACTCGAGCATGAGTGTTTCGGCAACCCGCTTGCCCTCGTCGTAGCACGCGCGGGGGCCGAAGCAGTTGACGTTCCCCCAATAGCTTTCGGTCTGCGGATGCAAGGTGGGATCGCCATAGATCTCGCTGGTAGAGGCCTGCAGCATCGTCGCCTCTTTGGCGAGCGCCAGCTCGAGCACGTTCCTCGTGCCGAGGTAGTTGGTGTCGAGGGTGAACACGGGGTCGCGCTGGAATGCGAAGGGCGAGCCCGGGCATGCCATGTTGAAGACGAGGTCCAGCGGTCCCGCCACAGCAGCGGCGTCCAGCGGCCGCGTGACGTCGTGTTCGAAGAAGCTGAACCCCGGGTCACCCGAGAGGTGGGCGAGGTTTTCACGCCTGCCGGTATAAAAGTTGTCCAGGCCGAGAACCTCGACGCCGTCGCGGCGAAGGCGATCGCAGAGGTGGGATCCGAGGAATCCGGCGGCGCCGGTGACGAGGGCTCTCATCCACCCAGCCTAGTGGCGGCCCATGCCGTAGTAGTCGAAACCCTCGGCCCGCAACCGCCTGGGGTCATAGATGTTTCGACCGTCGAAGACGACATGACCCCGCATGGCCGACCTGACGCGCTGCCACGACGGCCGGTGGAACTGCTTCCACTCGGTGACCAGGACGAGCGCGTCGGCGCCCTCGACCGCCTCGTACATGTTCCCGGCGTATTCGATCGAATCGCCCAGCGCCTCTTTGGCTCGCACGCTCGCCTCCGGGTCGAAAGCCCGCACCGTCGCGCCGAGCTCGAGCAGTCGCCGCACGATCACCAGCGAGGCGGCCTCGCGCATGTCGTCGGTCTGCGGCTTGAAGCTCAGGCCCCACAGGCCGACCCGCAGGCCCGTCAGGTCACCCGCGGGCCGTCCGTCACCGAAGTGCGCGACGATTTTGGCGACCAGCGTTGCCTTCTGCTCCGTGTTGACCTGGTCGACGGCGCGCAGCAGCCGCATGTCCGTGCCCAGTCCCGCGGCGGTGTGGATCAGGGCCTGAACGTCTTTCGGCAGACAGGACCCGCCGTAGCCGACTCCCGGGAACAGGAATTCGTAGCCGATGCGCCGGTCCGCCCCGATGGCCTCCCGCACCGCGCTGATATCGGCCCCGGCCTTCTCGCAGAGGTTGGAGATCTCGTTGATGAACGAAATCTTGGTTGCCAGAAAGCAATTGGCCGCATACTTGGCCATCTCGGCGCTCTTGATGTCCATGACGATCAACGGATGGAAGGTGCGCAGGTACGGCTCGTAGAGCTCCCGCATGATCTCCACCGCGCGTTTGGAGTCGCTGCCGAGGATCACGCGGTCGGGCTTCATGAAGTCGGTGACCGCCGTGCCCTCCTTGAGGAACTCGGGATTGGACACCACGTCGAATTCCTGCGAGGCCGTGGCGGCGATGATCTCGCGGACCCGCTCGGCGGTGCCCACCGGGACGGTCGACTTGTCGACGACGACCTTGTAGCGATCCAGGTATGTCCCGATGTCGGCGGCCGCCGCGTGCACGTAGGACAGGTCGGCCTCGCCGCTTTCGCTCATCGGCGTCGCGACGGCGATGAAGACCACGTCGCCGTGTTCGATCGCCCTGCGCCGGTCGGTGGTGAAATCGATCGAGCCGTTCTCCCGGTTCCGGGCGATCAGCTCGGCGAGGCCGGGTTCGTAAATCGGAACCCCCCCGGCCAGAAGCTCGTCCACCTTCGCCTGGTCGATGTCGACACACACCACGTCGTTGCCGCTGTCGGCCAGGCAAGCGCCCGTGACGAGCCCGACGTACCCGCATCCGATGATCGAAATCTTCAAGACGACACCTTCGCTTCCCGATGATCGCCCAATCGTCCCGCACGCGAGCGGCCCACGCGCACTTTTTCAGCTAGCTTCTTTGACCGCTCGACATCAACCGGAATCGGCAGCCGGCCCCGGCACGCCACCGGCGCGGGACAGCGGGAATCTTTGTCCAAATGGGATTTTGGCGACAGCCCAGGTCGGATAGGGTGTGGTGCGTGCCTAACGCGGATGCCGAGCGCGACCCGACGCCATCGGCGCCAACCCGGCGGCTCCTCCATCGCGTCGGCGGCACGGCAAAAACGAAAGTCCGCCTGTCGCTGATGAAGGCCGGCCGTCGAGTGACGGCCAGCCGGCTGGCGAATCTGCGTTCAGTGCTCAGTTACCTCGAGCTCGGCCATTGGCTGGCGCACGATTTTTCGAATGCAACGGTAGATGTCGTCGCCGACCAATTTGCGTTGTTCGACCGGGCGCTGGCCAAGGTCCGCGGGCAACGGCCCCTGTACCTCGAATTCGGTGTGTTCGAGGGCGGCTCGATGCGGTGGTGGTCGCAGCACCTCCCGCATCCCGAAGCGAGGCTGATCGGTTTCGACAGCTTCGAAGGCCTGCCGCAGGACTGGCGGCCCGGCCTGGGAGCCGGCCACTTCGACGTCGGCGGCGAGCCGCCGAAGATCGACGATGCCCGCGTCTCGTTCGTCGTCGGCTGGTTCGACGACAGCCTCCCGAAGTTCGACGTCCCCGAGCACGACCAGTTGATCATCAACGTCGACTGCGACGTGTACTCCAGCGCTGCCACGGTGCTGAGTTGGGCGGAGCCGCTTCTCCAGCCCGGTACGTTGATCTACTTCGATGAGTTCCCCGACCGCGATCATGAGATGCGGGCATTCAGGGAACTCATGGCCCGTTCGCCACGGGAGTTCCGCCCGCTGGCCACGGCGCGTGGCCATCACTGGCTGTTTGAGGTCGTCAAGTGACTCCACCCGCGGCAGCTTCCGCTTTGGCTGTCCGCAAATAACTTGGGCGATACCCGGATTCAGCCCATGACCGACCACCCGCCGGCGATTCCGGGCCGCTCCGCTCGAGCGCCGATGAGCCGCTCCGCAAGCCGCACACCGAGCGCTATCCCGAGCAGCGTCGGGTTGGCCTGGCTCGACGTCGGCAGGACCGAGGTGCTCGCGACGTACAGCCCGCGCACCCCGTGCACCTGAAGGTCGGGGTTCACGACGCCGCCGTCGGCGGTCGCAGACATCCGGGTCGTGCCGGCCTGATGAAAGCCGGCGTAGCCCCGCATGAAATCGTGCACCGAGGCCTCGACGTCGTCGGCGAGCCACTCCACGTGTCCGACGCCGTGGCGGCGCAGCTGCTTGTCGATGAGGTCGATTGCCCTGCGCACACTTTCGTAGTCGGCGTCGGAGAAATGCATGTGGGTGCGTATCCGGCGCATGCCGAGGGCATCGCGTTCGTCGGTCAGCTCGATGCGGCTGTCCCAGTGCGGGAGATGCTCGCCGTGGTAGTGCAGCAGGTATCGATTGCCGGACCCCTTGACGAAGAAGCCCGGCGCCTTGCGGCCCCGGCGCAGGAACCGCGCGTAGGAGAACCGGACCGCGAATCGGATGGAACCGAACAGGTCTCGAACGATGTTGCGCAGGTGCGCGGCGACGCGCGGCGGGCCCGCGGTCTTGGTGTGGGCCTCGCGGATGGCCGCCGCGAGCAGGAAACGCCCCAGCGGGGAGATCAACGTCAGGTAGACACCCGACAGGATTCCGCTGCCGTGCGCGGGATCGCTGATCGGCGGATTCACCATCCAGACAGCGGCATTCGGCATCCCGAGTTCGCGTTGCAGCTGTGGAGTGAACGTGAAACGGCGTCGGACGTAGACGCCCTCGCGATCCCGCTCGTGTTCGTAGATGACGTCGTCGCTGGTGAAGTGCACGCGCGCGACCCGGGCCTCGACGTGGGACATGTACCAGCGCCCGAGGTGGCCGCCCGCGTTGCCCAGCCCGGCCGGATGATGACGATCCGACGCGAGCAGCAGGCGGGTGGCCTCCAGGCCGCCGGTGGCAAGGACGTAGTCCGCCGCAATGACTCTGCCCTCCCGTCCATCGAGCGTCTTGACGACGAGATGGTCGACGGCATCACCGGCTTCGGTGGTCACCACCTCGGTGCACGTGAGGCCGGTCCACACCGTCAGTCCGGGGGTGTCGCGCAACTCGGCGCGGTACTCGCGCCCGAAACGCGTTGGCAACGACCAGCGTTCGAGGTCGGTGGTGCACACCTGTTCATCGGGCAGCCCCACGACCAGGTCCCGCTGGGCCAGCTCCGGGATGCCCCGCGCATTGAATACCGCCTGCCCGCATCCCGCCCAGTCGCAGGCCCGCTGCAGGTAAGGCTCGACATCGTCGAACCCGATCGGCCAGGGCGACTGCGCGGTGATGGGCCGATTCTCGAAGTCGATGGCGTCGAACTTGACACATCGCCCGCCCCACAGCGCCGAGGTGCCGCCCAGCTGCCGGCGAACGGAGACCTCACTGCGTGAATGAAAGTAGTCGTCCTGGCGGGAGTCGAACGTCGCCAGCTCCTGTGCCGCGCGGTCCTTACGTTCCAGACCACTTTCGATCAGCGCCACCTCGACGCCGGCGGCCGCGAGCTCGAGCGCGGTAGCGATGCCAATCGGGCCGGCACCGACCACCACGACATCGGTTCGGATGGTCATATCGGGAGCGAACTGCGCCGGACCAACGATCACGCGGCGGGGCCCCGTCGCAACTGCCGGGCGAGATCTACGAAACGCCGCAGCAGCCCCGCGTCGGGCGGCGACGAGACGGCTTGCGCCGCGTCGGCAACCCGCCGCGGGTCGGTGCTGCTGTAGAGGATCGCGCGACAACCCGTGGCCGTGGCCGACGACGCCAAGATCAGCCTCGGCAACACACCGGGGGCCAGCGGGTCCATCTCGAGTGTTTCCCGCCAGCGTTCGGCCGTTCGGGCATCCGCCGACAGCGCCGCGGACAGCGTCGTGTACGTCCGGTTGAAGACCCCGAACACGAGATCAGCAGGTCGTGGCGGAGGACCGAGAAGGTCGCCGCGGACCTGGCTGACGCCCCGCGGTGCGAATGCACCGGCGAAATCCACCTCGAGGCCCTCGTCCTGGGACACACCCCAGGCGCGAATCTTGCCCGCCCGGTGGGCCCGTTCGAAGAACTCGCCGAGTTCCTCGCTGGCGACGGTGTCGAAAGGCCTTGGGCCGTGGACGAACAAGATGTCGACGTAGTCGACGCCCAGCGCCGCCAGGCTCAGGTCAAGGCTGCGGGTCGCGACCGCCGCGTCGTAGCGCCGCGGGGTCAGGTCCGGTTCCTGTTGCCGCTTGACCGCGCGGCGCAGCGCTGGGGCTTTGCGCAGCAACGCCCGAGCAGGCGCCTGGAAGCGGCCGAGACGCCGGGCCGCCCCGCCGACGTCGATGCCGAACTTGGTGGCCACCGTCACCGCGTCGCGATTCACGCTGCGCAGGAACACCCCCAGCTCGGACTCCGCCATGCCGAGGCCGTACATCCGCGCGGTGTCGAAGTGCGTGATGCCGTGCTCGACCGCGCTGCCCAGCACGGCCATCCGCTCCTTGCGGAACGGCGCCTGCATCAAACCCCCGCACCCGAAACCGACCGCGCTGACCTTCAGCGCCGGTCCGCTGAGCTCAATCTGCTCCAACGCCGAGGCTCTCGTAGATCCGGCGAAGCTCGGCGCCGATGACCTCCGGGCTGCGCGTCGCCGCGATGTGCGCCTGACCCTTGAGGCCGTCGCGCTCCGCCAGCTCCGGATCGCGGAGGTACCGGCCGATCGCCGCCGCCAACGCGGGCGGATCGTCAACGGGGACGAGCATTTTCGGGTCGGGAACGATGCCCGGCGTGCCGGAGACGGGGGTCGCGACGGCCGGGCGCGCGCCTGCCAGGGCCTCGGTCACGATCAGCGGCATCGCCTCGGCGCGCGACGGCAGCACCACCACCCGCGCGGACCGGATCAACTCGGGGATCGCGTCCGGATGCACCGCGGGTTCCACGGAGAAGCGCTCCAGCTGCGGGGGCGTGTAGTCGTCGATGGGCCCGACCACCCGGCACCGTCCTTCGATGCCCTCGTCGAGCAGCAGCTGCCACGCCGCCGCGAGCGTGTCGACCCCCTTGCGCAGGCCGATGGTCCCGGCGAAGAGCGCGACCGGCGGTGTCGTGCTTGCCCCGGGCGCGTCCCAGTCGATCGGTGCCGGGTTCACCGAGATGGTGCTCGGCACCCGTGGGGCCAGCTCCGCAACGGTGGCCCGCGCGTCCTGCGAGAACACGATCAGGTGGTCTGCGCGGCGCAGGGTGGCACCGATGTAGCGGCGGTGCCGAAGCGCTTCGTTGGCGACGTCGGCGCCCTGCAGCGTCGCGACAATCCGCAGGCCCCGCGCCTTGGCCAGGCGAATCAGCGATCCTTCGCGCAGCCACGCCCCGCCGTCTGAGATGTGGAAGTGCACGATCGTCGTGCGGGGCGCCCGGGCCAGCACGGCCGCCGCGCGCGCGGTCAGCACGAAGTTCTTCGCGTGGTGCCGCCCTTCCCACGTCGACAGGACGCGGATGTCGTCGGCGCCCATCTTGTGGTCCCGGATGACTCGAATCACGGTCTGCGTCCCGCCAAAGCTGTAGATGCCCGGCCCGACATGAATGACGGAGATCATCGCAGTCCGGAAATGAGATCGCACAGCGGCGCGTGGCGGGGATGGTCGAACAGGCAGCTATTTCGCATTCGGCTAACTCCCAAGGTGATTGGCCACGGCGTCAAAGTACACCGGTCGGCCGCTCGTCGTGCCCACTTCAGTGGGCTCCGGACGGTGCCGTGAGTACGGCCGCGTCGGGGTTGACCGCGGGGTTGGCGTCGCGCTCCCTGCCGCGCAAGCCGGCGAACCCCATCGCCGAACCGAGCGCGATGCCCAGCGCGAAGGCGTCCGATGGCATCTCGGGCAACGGCCAGACCCAGGATATTGCGAGGAGGCCGGCGCTGACCGCCACGCTGACCTTCGCCGCCGCGGTGCGGCAGCGCACCGCTTGGATCAACGGGATCAGTGCGAAGACGACGAACGCCGTCATCCCGACCGTGCCCGCCTTCGCCAGCCACCACAGATAGAAGTTGTGCGAGTAGGCGGGATAGAACTTCGCGGAAAACTCGTCGTCACCTTTCGGCGGCTGATACGCGTAACCCAGGCCATGGCCGAATACGGGCGCCTGAGCGATCGAGCGGTTCAGCAGGGAGTTCTCCCGCAGCCGCTCCAGCGCCGATTCGTCCACGGCGAGCGCGCTCGACGAAACCCCGCCGAGCACCCGCTCGTTGAAGGCGGTGAGCTGGTCGGCGAGCCACGCGCCGGCTTGCGAACCGTGCAGCAAGAACAGCAATCCCGGCACCGTCACCGCGATTACCGCCGCGAAGATCGCGGTGACGACGGCGGTCCGGCGCAGGGTTGGCACGCTCAGGCTGACCAACAGAGCCGCCCCCGCCGCGACGGCCATCGAGATAAGCGTGTTCCGGGAGAACGACAGCAGCGAAATGATCAGCGCGGGTGGGCCGAGAGTCTGGGGGCCGCGACCGGCGCCGACCAAGCTGTCCGGATCATCCTGACCACGCAATCCCCGGCCACCGCGACGCTGAGCGCGCTGGTGGCCGCCGCCATCATCGGCTGCCTGAGGCCTGCCACGCTGCTGACCCTCGGCCCACCCGCGCTGATCATTTCGCTGCTGTCGTTCTCCCGGAACACGCTTATCTCGATGGCCGTCGCGGCGGG
>NZ_LZIX01000091.1:0-15149 GCF_001666955.1 Mycobacterium sp. E735
ACGGGCACCTGTCGCATTGGCTGAATTTCACCCCGACCCCGCTGATGGTGGTGCTGATCGCGCTGGTCGTCGCGGTGGGCTTCGGTCTGGCCACCGACTACGAGGTGTTCCTGGTGTCCCGCATGGTCGAGGCGCGCGAACGTGGCATGTCGACCGCCGAGGCCATCCGCATCGGCACCGCGACGACGGGGCGCCTGATCACGGCGGCCGCGCTGGTGCTGGCCGTGGTCGCCGGTTCTTTCGTGTTCTCCGACCTGGTGCTGATGAAATACCTGGCGTTCGGCCTGATGGCGGCGCTGTTGCTGGACGCCACCGTGGTCCGGATGTTCCTGGTGCCGTCGGTGATGAAACTCCTCGGCGACGACTGCTGGTGGGCCCCGCGCTGGGCCAGGCGGCTGCAGAACCGGATCGGGCTCGGCGAGATCGACCTGCCCGACGAGCGCAAGCGGCCGACGCTCAACGGCCGGCCCGCGCGACCGCCGGTGGCGGCCAGCCTGGTCGCCGCCGGGCCACGCCCGCCACACGACCCCACCCACCCCGCGGCCCTCGAGCCGTCCCGGGCGACGCGGCCGGCTCCGCCCGAACCCGCGGCGGAAGCGCCCGCAGGCGCGGCGATGCGCCCTGCGGCGCCCCCCGGCGACGCCGCGCGCGTGCAGGCCCGGCCGGGCCAGCCGACGGAGGCTCAGACGACGAGGCTGGCGGTGCCGAACTCCGCCCCCGCCCACGAGCGGCCCGCCAATGCGGCGCCGTCGGCGCCGCCACGGCCCACCACCCCCGCGACGCCACCGCCGCCGCCGTCCAGCGGCCAGACGCGCGCGATTCCGGTGCCCGCCAACCGCTCTGACGATGCGGAAGACGCGGCCGAACCCACCACCGCGTTTCCGCGGCCCGAGGGCGACGACTCCGACGCGGCCACGGAAAAGATGAACTCCCGGGGAGACAACGGCGACGCGCGCCAGCGCCGACGCTCCGGCGGCGGCCTGTCCGCCCAGGACCTGCTGCGCCGCGAGGGCCGGTTGTAGGGATCAGTCCGACGCGGTCGCCGGCTCGTCCGGCTCCGCCTGGACGATCGCGCCACCCTCGTCGGCCTCCTCGGTCTGTTTCTCGGCCTCGGCGGCCGGATCCTTCGCGAACAGCACCTGGAACGCGTTGTTGAGGAACGCCACCGTCGGGACCGCCAGCAGCGCGCCGACGATTCCCGCGAGCACGCCGCCGGCGGCGATGGCGAGCACCACCGCGAGCGGGTGAATCGAGACCGCGCGGCCCATCACCAGCGGCTGCAGCACGTGGGCCTCCAACTGGTTCACCGCGATCAGCAGGCCGAGCGTGATCAGTGCGTACACAATGCCCTTGGCGAGCAGGGCGACCACCACGGCCAGCAGACCCGAGACCAAGGCACCGATCAGCGGGATGAACGCGCCCAGGAAGACCAGCGAGGCCAGCGGCAGCGCCAGTGGGATGCCCATGATCGCCAGGCCGGTGCCGACCCCGGCCGCGTCGGTGAGCGCCACCAGGAAGGTGGCCCGCACGTACGCGGTCAGCGACCCGTAGCCGGCCCGGCCCGCCTCGCTCACCCGGTCCCGGACGTCGGCCGGGAAGATCTTGGACACGTAGGCCCAGATGTTGCGGCCGCCGTAGAGGAAGAAGATCAGCGTGAAGAGCACCAGCACGGCCGCCGTGACCAGTTCGGTGATGGTCGCCGCGGTGGACAGGGCGCCGCTTTCCAGCTTCGTCTGATTGTTGCGCAGGGCCTCGATCGCGGCGTTGCCGGCGTTGTCGATTTGTTCGCGGCGCAGGTGCGCCGGCCCGTGGATCAGCCACCGCCGGGTTGACTCGATGCTGCGGGTGACCTGGTCGGTCAGGCCCGGCAGACCGTCGACGAATTGGTTGACGACGAACGCCAGGATGCCGCCCAGGATGGAGAAGCCGCCGAGCAACACCAGGGCCACCGCGCCGCCGCGGGGCAGGCCGCGGCGGTCGAGCCAGTCGACGACCGGCAGCAACAGCGCGCTGAGCAGCAGCGCCACCAGGACCGGGACGACGATCACCTCGAGCTTCTTCACCACCCACAGCAGCGCGACCAGCGCGAGGAGGATGACCAGCAAACGCCAGGCCCAGGCTGCGGTCTTGCGGACGATGGGTTCGACCGAAGCGTCGTCGGTGTTTGCCGGCATGGGGTGAGCCTATCCGGCGCGGGGCACCGCCAAACGTGCGCGCGGCGCCGGCGCGCGGCCGCGTCGGCACGATCCGGTTACGACGGCGACACGGTCGGCGCCGCGCGGCGATGCCCGCGCCACCTGCACCGTTACCCTAAATCACGTGCCGCACGACGCACCCGCCCGCAATCTCGACTTCCCGCGCGAAGAGGCCCCGCGCGGGAAGTACTGGTGGGTGCGCTGGCTGATCCTCGGGATCGTCGCGGTCGTGCTTGCCGTGGAGGTCGCGCTGGGCTGGCATCAGCTGGCCAAGGCCTGGATGAGCCTGTACGAGGCGAACTGGTGGTGGCTGTTGGCGTCGGTGGTGGCGTCGGCCGCGTCGATGCACAGCTTCGCGCAGATCCAGCGCACGCTGCTGCGCTCGGCCGGCGTGCACGTCAAACAGTTGCGGTCGGAGGCCGCCGTCTACGCCGCCAACTCGCTGAGCACCACGCTGCCCGGGGGCCCGGTGTTGTCGGCGACGTTTTTGCTTCGGCAGCAACGGATTTGGGGCGCCTCGACAGTGGTGGCGTCGTGGCAGCTGGTGATGGCGGGCGTCCTGCAGGCCGTCGGGCTGGCGCTGCTTGGGCTGGGCGGGGCCTTCTTCCTCGGCGCGAAGAACAACCCGTTCTCGTTGCTGTTCACCCTCGGCGGCTTCGTGGCGTTGCTGCTGCTCGCCCAGGCCGTCGCGTCGCGGCCGGAGCTGATCGACGGGATCGGCTGCCGGGTGTTGTCGTGGGTCAACTCCGTTCGCGGCAGGCCCGCGGACACCGGCCTGGCCAAGTGGCGCGAGACGCTGGCGCAGCTGGAGTCGGTGAGCCTGGGCCGGCGCGACATGGGGGTGGCGTTCGGCTGGTCGATGTTCAACTGGGTCGCCGACGTGGCCTGTCTCGGGTTCGCGGCCTACGCCGCAGGCGATCACGCCTCGGTCGCCGGGCTGACGGTGGCCTACGCCGCCGCGCGGGCCGTCGGCACCATCCCGCTGATGCCCGGCGGCCTCCTGGTCGTTGAGGCGGTGCTGGTGCCGGGTCTGGTGTCCAGCGGCATGTCGCTGCCCAACGCCATCTCGGCCATGCTGATCTACCGGCTGATCAGCTGGTTGCTCATCTCCGCCATCGGCTGGGTGGTGTTCTTCTTCGTGTTCCGGACCGAGAACGTCGCGGTGCCGGACGACGAGGAGGCGACGCCGAAACCCGCGCCCGGAGCGCCGCAGGACCCGGCCGCCGACGATCCGACCGAGACCGCCCTGCAGGGCCCGCTACCGCCCGACCGGAGCCCTGAAACCGGGAGCTAGCCGGCGGTGTTGCCGCGCGGCGGCCCCGACAACGGATTGGCCGCCGCCGGCGGGACCGGCCCGGTGGCCGCCGGGTTGCCGCCCAGCGGCAGCGCGCCCGCCGCGTTGCCAGGCAGCGCGGGCAGCCCACCGGCCGCGCCCTGCGCCTGCTGCATCATGCCCATCGCCTGGGTGGGCGAGATCGGCAGCTTGCACTGCAGCGACAGGTTGGTCAACGGCTGGGCGATGGACGTCATGTCGCCGGCGACCTTCGGGTTGGCCTCGAAGTAGGACTTCAGGCCGGTCATCGACTGGGGTCCCGCCTGCTGCTGCAGCATGGAGGTCATCGTCTGGTTCGTCTCCGGGTGCGAGTCCAGGTAGTCGCCCATCGACTTGGAGACCGAACCGATCGTGCGGGCGACCTCACTGGCCGAGCAGGGGTCGCTGGCGCCCGTCGCCGGTGGCCCAGCCAGGACGGCCAGGGCGGCGCACGGCACGGTGGTGGCGATCAGCCCGGCCACGATCTTGCGGCGCATCTTGCGGGGCCCGGTCGCGGTGCCTCTGGTCATCGAAACTCCTTACGATTTGCGGCGTCACGCGCAGCACCGACGCCCGCAAACGGCTGCTGTGGACGGCCTCGTCGAATCGCGGAGTTCCCCGGGGCCCCGCCGGCCACCCGACATCCTGCCATCGCCGGCGTGCGCCCTGCCAGCGCGCGTGCACCCGTGTGAGGAAAATCCCGCCGGTAACCGGTTCACAACGACTTGGCAGCGTCTTGGCAACAAGCCCGTCGTTGCAGCTCAGGAACCAGAAAGCTGACATCATCCACAGGCCGCTGCGGTATTCTCGCCAGCACGCGTTAAGCGAAACACGGGGAGTGAAGAAATCCAGCAGTTAATGATGCGCCTCAGCCGCAGCCTGCGTAAGTACCGCTGGTTGGTCTTCACGGGCTGGTTGCTGGCGTTGGTTCCGGCGGTCTATCTGGCCTTGACGCAGTCGGGGAACCTGACCGGCGGCGGCTTCGAGGTGGCCGGTTCGCAGTCGCTGCTCGTCCACGACCAGCTCGAGGAGCTGTACCACGACCAGGGGTCGTCCTCGCTCGCCCTGGTCGCGGCGCCCCGCCCGGACGCCAGCTACGCCGACATCAACGACGCCGTCGCGCTGCTGAGGCGCACCGCCGCCGAGGTGCCCGGCGTCTCGGAGGTGCCCAACCCCACCCAGCGGCCGCCGCAACCCGACCGGCCGTACGTGTTGTCGCTGCGGCTGGATTCCCGCAACACCAGCGACGTCGCCAAGCGGTTGCGCACCAAGGTCGGGGTCAAGGGCGATCAGGCCGGCCAGACCGCGGACGGCCGGGTGCGCCTGTACGTGATCGGGCAGGGTGCGTTGTCGGCCGCCGCGGCGCAGAACACCAAGCACGACATCGCCGCCGCGGAGCGCTGGAACCTGCCGGTGATCCTGATCGTCCTGCTCGCCGTCTTCGGTTCGCTCGCCGCCGCGGCGATCCCCCTGGCCCTCGGCATCTGCACGGTCGTGGTCACCATGGGCCTGGTCTACCTGCTGTCGGCCTACACGACCATGTCGGTGTTCGTGACCTCGACGGTGTCGATGTTCGGGATCGCGCTCGCCGTCGACTATTCGCTGTTCATCCTGATGCGCTTCCGCGAGGAGCTGCGCTCCGGCCGCGAGCCGAAGGAGGCGGTCGACGCGGCGATGGCGACCTCCGGGCTGGCCGTGGTGCTGTCCGGGATGACGGTCGTCGCCTCGCTCACCGGTATCTACGTGATCAACACGCCGGCGCTGAAGTCGATGGCGACCGGAGCGATCCTGGCCGTCGCGGTCGCGATGTTGACGTCGACCACGCTCACCCCGGCGGCGCTGGCGACCTTCGGCCGGTCGGCCGCCAAGCGGTCGGCGTTCCTGCATTGGTCGCGCGGACCGGAGGGCGGCCAATCGCGGTTCTGGAACCGCTGGATCGGCTGGGTCATGCGGCGGCCGTGGATGTCGGCGCTGGGGGCGTCGCTGGTCCTGCTCGTCATGGCCGCGCCGGCGTCGTCGATGGTGCTCGGCAACAGCCTGCTGCGCCAGTTCGACTCCTCGCACGAGATCCGCGCCGGCGTGGGCGCGGCGGCCGAGGCGCTCGGCCCCGGCGCGCTCGGCCCGATCCGGGTGCTGATCACCTTCCCCGACGGCGGTGCCGCCTCACCCGAGCACGGACAGACCATCGCCGCAATCCGGCAGCGCATGACGCAGGCGCCCAACATCGTGTCCGTCGCGCCGCCGCAATTCGCCGAGGACAACGGCAGCGCCCTGCTCTCCGCGGTGTTGACGGTCGACCCCGAGGACATGCGCGCCCGCGAGACCGTCGGCTGGATGCGCGCGCAGCTGCCCAAGGTGCCCGACCGGGGAACCGCCCGCGTGGATGTCGGCGGCCCGACCGCGCTGATCAAGGACTTCGACGACCAGGTGTCCAAGACCGAGCCGTTGGTGCTGGCCATCGTCGCGCTGATCGCGTTCGTGATGCTGCTCGTGTCGGTCCACTCGGTGTTCCTGGCGCTCAAGGGCGTGCTGATGACCCTGCTGTCGGTCGCCGCGGCGTACGGCAGCCTGGTGATGGTGTTCCAGTGGGGCTGGCTGAAGGACCTCGGCTTCGCCCAGATCAGCTCGATCGACAGCACGGTCCCCCCGCTGGTCCTCGCGATGACCTTCGGGCTGTCGATGGACTACGAGATCTTCCTGCTGACCCGCATCCGCGAACGCTTCCTGCACTCCGGGAACACCCGCGACGCGGTGGCGTACGGCGTGAGCACCAGCGCCCGCACCATCACCAGCGCGGCCCTGATCATGATCGCGGTCTTCATCGGCTTCGCGTTCGCCGGCATGCCGCTGGTCGCCGAGATCGGCGTCGCCTGCGCGGTGGCGATCGCGGTGGACGCCACGGTGGTGCGGCTCGTGCTGGTGCCGGCGCTGATGGCCATGTTCGCCCAGTGGAACTGGTGGATCCCGCCGTGGCTGTCCCGGGTGCTGCCGTCGGTCGACTTCGACCGGCCCCTGCCGGAGGTCGATCTGGGCGACGTGGTGGTCATCCCCGACGACATCTCGGCGCTGACGGCGCCGAACGCCGACCTGCGGATGGTGCTCAAGTCGGCGGCCAAGCTCAAGCACCTGGCGCCCGACGCCATCTGCGTGACCGACCCGCTGGCCTTCACCGGTTGCGGACGCAACGGCAAGGAAAGGCCGGGCGCCCAGCCGGAGGGAGCCGACACCGAGCGCGGCCGGGACCCCGGTCAGATCCCCCACCAGGTCGACATCGACGACGAGAGGGCGGGTGTCGCGGCCGGCGCTGCCGACCGGAAGAACGGCAGCAACGGCCACACCAACGGCTCCTCGGGGACCAAGAAACTGGTCGGCGGGCTGACCTCGCGCAACGGCATCGCCAAGGCGATCGTCGGGGCGGACCGGCCCGTCCACCCGGTCACCCTGTGGCGGGGGCGGCTCTCCGTCGCCATCGACGCGCTGGAGAGCGAGACCGAGGCCGCCGACCGGGCCGTCTACGAGCGCCGCTGCCCGGTCGAAACCACCCACGTGCAGCTGCCCACCGGCGACCGGCTGCTGGTCCCGACCGGCGCCGAGACGCTGCGCCTCAAGGGCTACCTCATCATGAGCCGTAACAGCCAACGCGATTACGCCGACTTTGCCGATATGGTTGAAACGTTGGAGCCCGAGACCGCCGCTGTGGTGCTGGCCGGCATGGACAGGTACTACTGTTGTCAGTCGCCCAGGCGGCAATGGATCGCCACCCAGTTGGTCCGTCGACTCGCTGATCCGGATCCCTGTGATTTCAACGACGAGCAGGGGTCGGAGACCGACGCCCGCTCGGACTGGGAGGAGATCAGGCAGCGCTGCCTCTCGGTGGCCGTCGCGATGCTGGAGGAGGCGAGGTGACGTTGGCACCTGACCGACGCCCCGCACCGCCCCACCGGCCGGCGACCGAGCCGCGCAGGCGTGACGCCGCGCCCGCCCCGGACCCCGACCAGCCGGTGGAGTTCTGGCCCACCTCCGCCATCCGCGCTGCGCTGCAGGGCGGCGACATCGCCACCTGGAAGCGGATCGCCGCGGCGTTGAAGCGCGACCCGTACGGCCGCACCGCCCGCCAGGTCGAAGAGGTGCTCGAAGGCACCCGGCCCTACGGCATCTCCAAGGCGCTGTGGGAGGTGCTCGAACGCGCCCGCACCCACCTGGAAGCCAACGAACGCGCCGAGGTGGCCCGCCACGTCGGACTGCTCATCGACCGCTCCGGCCTGGCGCAGCAGGAATTCGCCTCGCGCATCGGCGTGACCGCCGCGGAGCTCGCCGCCTACCTGGACGGCAGCACCAGCCCGTCGGCCGCCCTGATGATCCGGATGCGCCGGCTCTCGGACCGGTTCGTCAAGGTGAAGTCGACGCGCTCGGCAGACTCCAACTGATCACCTGATCGGCAGCACGTCCGACACCAGCCAGGCGTCGCCGTGCTTGGTCAGCGCCACGCGCAGCGCGGGCGCCGACTGGCTGGGCTGTTGGCCCGGCGCGTTCTGGGTGACCCGCAGGATCACCGCGACGCTGGCCGCCGACGGCCCCAGCGCCTCGACCCCGGCCGCCAGCGTGGCGGCCTGCGCGGTCACATTGTGCTGGGCCAGTTCGGAGCTGGACTTCGTGTACTGCTCCTTGAAGGCGGCTGCGTGCTCGGGGACGATCAGCGCCGTCGCCCGGTCGATGGAGCTGTCCGGGGCGCCCGGGGTGAACGACGCCATCGCCTCCGCCATCCCGGTGGCGACCCGGACCACGTCGCGGGAGTCGTCCTTGAAGACGCGGTCCGACCGCGTCCAGTGCGTGTAACCGGTGACCACCGCGGCCACCAGTGCGGCCGTGCACAGGAAGACGACGGCCAACCGCAGCCCCGGCGCGTCGTCGTCGGTGCCGACGCTGACCGAATCCCGCCGCAGCAGCCAGAAATTGACCAAGACGCCCTCGACGATCAGCAGCACGAGCACCGAGCACGCCGAGACCCACCACAGCGGCCAGCCCAGGACCAGCCCGATCGCCAGCAACGCCGCCACCGCGGCCAGCGGCGCCAGGATGTCGAACGCGAGCAGGCGCAGCAGGTTTCTCATCGGATCGATTCCAGCCCCGAGATCATCAGCTTGCCGTCGACGTTGACCACGTCGAGGCGCAGATTCCAGTGCACCGTCTGCGGTTTGGCGCCGGCGTTCTCGCTGACGGAGGTCGCGACCAGCATCACCGCGTCCAACCGGCTGGCGAACGGCGGCAGCTTGGTGGTCACCACCGGCCGGGACGTACCGGGCTGGGTGTCCAGGTCACGGTGCACGGTCTCGACGGCCACCGCGTCGATTCGCCCGGCGCTCTTGGACTGCAGCTTCTCCACCACCTGCCGGTAGGGCTGCATGGCGGCGTCGAAGTCGGTATTGAGTTCGCCGACCGTGCCGTCGTGCAGCCGTTGCAGGCTGCCGTCGACGTTGCCGCTGTTCATGTTGATCAGCACCCCGGTCCACTCGGCGGCGGTCTGCATGACGCGGGACAGGTAGCGGCGTTCGCCCGTGTCGTCGCGGTGCCCCGACCACAGGAAGAACCCGAACACGATCGCCGCCACCGACAGCACACCGAGGACGGCCGACGCGATGCCGTACGCGGAGAACATCGGGCCGCCTGCGGCGTCGTCGTCACGGAATTCCTCGGCGTCGGCGTCCTCCGCCTCCGCGACTTGCTCGTTGGTTGGCTCGGTTCGCTGGCCGTCGGACATGGCCCGATCGTCGCACCCGACAAAGATGGAAGGATGGCGGGGTGACTGTAGAGGCCATCCGCTCGGGCATCGACCTGAGCCACGTCGACGCCGACACCCGCCCCCAAGACGACCTGTTCGGACACGTCAACGGCCGCTGGCTGGCCGAATACGACATACCGGCGGACCGTGCGACCGACGGCGCGTTCCGGCACCTGTTCGACCGTGCCGAGGAGCAGGTGCGCGATCTGATCGTCGAGGCCAGCGAGACCGGCGCCGCCGCGGGCACCGACCAACAACGCATCGGCGACCTGTACGCCAGCTTCCTCGACGAGGCGGCCATCGAGCGGCGCGGCCTGCAACCCCTGCTCGACGAGCTGGCCACGATCGACGACGCCGCGGACGCGGACGCGTTGGCGGCGGCGGTGGGCGCGCTGCAGCGCACCGGGGTGGGCGGCGGCCTCGCGATGTACATCGACACCGACGCCAAGAATTCCGCCCGGTACCTCGTGCACGTCACCCAGTCCGGCATCGGGCTGCCCGACGAGTCCTATTTCCGCGAAGAGCGGCACGCCGAGGTGCGCGCGGCATACCCGGGGCACATCGCCCGGATGTTCGCCCTGGTGTACGGCGGCGCCGCGGAAACGCACGCCGAGACGGCGGCCCGCATCGTGGCGCTGGAAACCAAGCTGGCCGCCGCGCACTGGGACGTGGTCAAGCGACGCGACGCAGAGCTCTCCTACAACCTGCGGACCTTCGCGGACCTGCAGGTCGAGGGCAAGGGCTTCGACTGGGCCGGCTGGGCGACCGCGCTCGGCGGCACACCGGAGGCGTTCGCGGAAGTCATTGTGCGGCAACCGGATTACCTCACCGCATTCGCCGACCTGTGGGCGAGCGGCGACCTGGAGGACTGGAAGCGTTGGGCGCGTTGGCGGTTGATCCGCGCGCGGGCGTCCTGGCTGACCGACGAGCTGGTCGCCGCGGACTTCGACTTCTATGGCCGGCTGCTCACCGGCGCCGAGCAGATCCGGGAACGCTGGAAGCGGGCCGTGTCGCTGGTGGAGAACCTGATGGGCGATTCCGTCGGAAAGATCTATGTGGAGCGGTATTTCCCGCCCGGGGCCAAGGCGCGCATCGACGCGCTGGTGGACAACCTCAAGGCGGCCTATCGGCTGTCCATCAACGAGCTGGATTGGATGACGCCGCAGACCCGGGAGCGGGCGCTGGCCAAGCTGGACAAGTTCGTCGCCAAGGTCGGCTACCCGGCGAAGTGGCGGGACTACTCCGCGCTGGTGATCGACCGCGACGACCTGTACGGCAACTTTCGGCGCGGCTATGCGGTCAACCACGACCGCGAACTGGCCAAGCTGGGCGGTCCGGTCGACAAGGACGAGTGGTTCATGACCCCGCAGACGGTCAATGCCTACTACAACCCGGGGATGAACGAAATCGTCTTCCCCGCAGCCATTTTGCAGCCGCCGTTCTTCGACCCCGAGGCCGACGACGCCGCCAACTACGGCGGGATCGGCTCGGTGATCGGGCACGAGATCGGGCATGGCTTCGACGACCAGGGCGCCAAGTACGACGGCGACGGCAACCTGGTGGATTGGTGGACCGACGCCGATCGCGCCGAATTCGGCGCCCGCACCAAGGCCCTGATCGAGCAGTACGAGGCGTACACGCCGCGCGGGTTGGACGCCGGTCACCACGTCAACGGCGCGTTCACCGTCGGGGAGAACATCGGTGACCTGGGCGGGTTGTCGATCGCCCTGCTGGCCTATCAGCTGTCGCTGGACGGCCAGGACGCACCCGTCATCGACGGCCTCACCGGCGTGCAGCGGGTGTTCTACGGCTGGGCGCAGGTGTGGCGCACCAAATCCCGCCCGGCGGAAGCGATCCGGCGGTTGGCCACCGATCCGCACTCACCGCCGGAGTTCCGCTGCAACGGCGTCATCCGCAACATGGACGCCTTCTACGAGGCGTTCGACGTCGCCGAGGACGACGCGCTGTTCCTGGAGCCGCAGCGGCGGGTCAGGATCTGGAACTGACGGGCACGCCGACCGCTTCGATCCGGGCGGGCACGTGTTTGTGCCACGGCGTGCCCGCGTAGGGATCGCGCCATTCCGTCGAGGTGAGCGCGTTCGGGGCGACGCCCGGTGTCACGGTCTGCCCGTCGCCGTCGACGTAGTCGAGCCCAAAACCGTTGGGCAGGGCAGCATGCCCGGCCAGCATGGTCTCGGTGATCTCGACGGTGGCCTCGGCGCTGCCGGCCGCGGTGCTGATGCGGGCGCGGCATCCGTCGGCGAGCCCGAGGGTTTGGGCGTCCTCGACGCTGACTCGCAGCGCCCCGTCGGCGTCGCGTTTGCGCCAGGACGGGTCGCGGAAGATGTCATTGGCGGTGTAGGCGCGGCGCTCGCCCACCGACAGCACGATCGGGAACTCCGGTGTGGTGAGCCGCGGTGGCGCCTGGGCCAGGGCCGCCAAATCGGTGAGCATTTCCGGGATTTCCAGCGCGATCTTGTGGTCGGCGTGGCTGATCAACGCGAAGTCGTCCTCGTAGTTGTGGGCGGTGAACGTCACCCCGGACGGGGTGTCGAGGATCGCGTCGAACAGCGCGTTGCCGTCGGCGTGGCCGGCGCGGCGCACCGCGTCGGGATAGGTCAGCGCGGCCTTCTGGGCGAGCCCCCACAGGGCGGCCGCGCCGCGCAGGCCGTCGGGCAGCGTGGGCCCGAGCGTCTCGTAGAGGACATAGGGCAGCAGCTTCGCGACCGTCGGGTTCGCGGTCGCAGTGAGGAACGCCTCGGTGTAGGCCCGCCGGCCGCGCTGGGCGGCCTCGGCCAGCGGCCGCAGGTCCGCGTCGTCCACCACGCCCAGCGCCCGCACCAACCGGGCCCAGATCTCGGGTTCGGGCAGCGTTCCGGGCAGGGGCTCGAGCAGCGGCCGGCGCAGCTGAAAAGCGTTGTGCGGGAACTCCAGGTTGAAGAAGGTGGCCTCGGGCTTCTCGAACTGGGAGGCCGCGGGCAGCACGTAGTGTGCGAGTCGGGCGGTCTCGGTCATCGCGACGTCGATGACGACCATCAGTTCGAGCGCTTGGAAGGCCTCCCGGCAGGCCGCCGAGTTGGCCAGCGAGTGGGCGGGGTTGCTGCTCTCCACGATCATGGCCCGGAATCGGTCCGGGTGGTCGGTGAGGATCTCCTCGGGCACGACGTTGCTGGGCACCAGCCCGGCGATGATCGGGGCGCCGGTCACCGGCGTGCGGCCGGAGAACTGGCCGAACAGCGGTCCGAATGCCGAATGCAGATGCTGGCCACCCTTTTTCGCGAAGTTGCCGGTGAAGATCCACAGCAGCTTGTTGAGGTAGGAGCAGAGCGTGCTGTTGGGCGCCTGCTGCACCCCGAGGTCCTCGAACACCGAGACGCTGGCCGCCGCGCCGATGCGGCGGGCCGCCGCGCGCAACAGCTCCTCGTCGACCCCGCACCGCTGTGCGTAGTCGGACACGGGCACCTCGCGCAGCGCGGCGCGGACGGCGTCGGCGCCGCGCACGTGCTCGGCGAGAAACGCTTCGTTGCAAAGGTTTTCCTGCACCAGGACGGCCGCCAGCGCGGCCAGGCACCACGCGTCGGTGCCGGGCCGCACCCGCAGGTGGAAGTCGGACATCTTGGCGGTGTCGGTGACGACGGGATCGATGACGATCATCGACCGGGCCGGGTCCTTGGCGATCTCGTTGAGCACCACCCGGGCCCGGGGAAAGCTCTGTGACATCCACGGGTTCTTCCCGACGAAGACGGACACTTCGGCGTGCTCGAATTCGCCGCGCGTGTGGCCACCGTACAGCTGCCCGTCGATCCACGCCTCGCCGGTCTTCTCCTGCGCCAACGCGTTCGACCGATAGCGCGACCCGAGGGCCTTGAGGAAAGCGCCGCTGTACGCCCCGCCGAGGTGGTTGCCCTGCCCGCCGCCGCCGTAGTAGAAGATCTTGTCGCCGCCGTAGGCGTCCCGGATGTGCTTGAAACCCTCGGCGATCTCGACGATCGCGGTGTCCCAATCGATCTCCTCGAAGCTGCCGTCCGCGCGGCGGCGCAGCGGCGACGTGAGGCGGGCGCCGCTGTTCTGGTAGTGATCCAGCCGCAGGGCCTTGTTGCAGGTGTACCCCTGCGACGCCGGGTGCGCCTTGTCGCCCCGGATGCGGGCCAGCCGGCGATCCTCGACTTGGACGACGATGCCGCAGTTGCATTCGCAGAGAATGCAGGCGGTGGACTTCCATTCTCCGGTCATCGCGGGACGTCCTTTCTGGTCGCCTCGGCCAGCAGCAGGTCGCGTAGCTGGCGGTGCACGACGTCAAGGGGAGCCAGGTCGCGGCGCACCCGGGCCAGCACGATCGCGCCCTCGAGCGCGGTGGTGGCCAGCATCGCCAGGTCTGCGGCCCGCCCGCGCGGTATCCCGTCGGCGATGAAGCGCTGCGCGATCAGGTCGGTCCAGCGGTCGAACACCGACGCCGCACGCTCGACGACCGGCGCCATGCGTTCGCCGTCTTCCTCACCGGCTTCCACCGAGACCGCGACCACGGGGCAGCCCGCGCGGAAGTCGCTGTCGAGCAGCTGGCGGCGGTACTTGTCGATCAGGGTGTCCAGCAGCTGAGCTCCGCTGTCGGCTTCGGCGATGACCCCGGCGACGTGTTCGCCGGCGTAGTCGACCGCCTCGCAGAGCAGTTGCGTGCGGCCGCCGGGGAAGTAGTGGTACGCCGAGCCTCGCGGCGCGCCGCTGTGCTCGAGCACGTCGGAGATCGCGGTGGCGTGGGCGCCCCGCTCCCTGATCAGCAGCGCGGCGGAGATCACCATCCGCTCGCGTGGACTGCGCATCGGCGCTCCTCGGGTCGGCGGTATGTATGATGCTATACATAATCGCGCGCCCCGCGAAAGCCCCCACTTACACTCGCGAGCAGACACAAAATCGCCCAATTCCTCGTCGGGATGGGCGATTTTGCTGGGGGTACCTCCCGCTTGCGGGGGCTGCCGGGCTGGGAGGTTAGTTCATCCAGTCGGCGGAGCCGTCGTTCTTCTTGTAATTGCCGCCGCTGGAGTTCTTCACGACGATCGGGTCACCCGGGCCGAAGTTGTCGAAGAACCACTTGGCATTGGTGGGGCTGATGTTGATGCAGCCGTGGCTGACGTCGCGCTTGCCCTGGTCATCGACCGACCATGGCGCGCTGTGCACGTAATCGCCGACGTTGTCGAAGCGGACCGCGTCCTCGACAGTCACCTTGTAGCCGTAGGTCGAGTTGACCGGGACCCCGTAGGTGGAGGAGTCCATCACCACCGACGCCTTCTTGTCCTGCACGTAGTAGGTGCCATTGGGCGTCTGGTGATTGCCGGACGTCATGCCCATCGACATCGGGAAGGTCTTCTCCACCGTGCCGTTGCGGGTGATGGTCAGCTGGTGGGTGGAGTCGTCGGCCGTGGCGATCAGCGTGTCCCCGGTCTGGAAGTTGGTCACGGTGCCGCCGGCGTCGACGGTCACCGCGGTGTGCGCGGGCCAGAAGTTGATCGGGCGCCACCGCAACTGGGTCGGGGTCATCCAGTAGAACTTGCCCGGCACCGGCGGCACCGACGAGACGTGCACGGCGTTGATCGCGGCACCGGCGTCCTCCACCGTTCCCGGGAAGTTGATGATGATCGGCTGGGCCACGCCCACCGTCGAGCCGGTCTTCGGGACGAACGAGGGCGGCCCGAACGGCGGCGTGCCGGTGAACGGGGTGGGGTTCTGCCCGTCCGCCGATGCCGCGGCCGGCTGGGCCGCCGGGGGCATCCACGGCGGGGCCGGCGCGGGCGGCGGAGCCGGCGCGCCGTGGCCGAGGGCGGCGACGACGCCGACCAGAAGCTCGCCGAGGCCTCCGCCGCCGTCGCGG
>NZ_LZIX01000092.1:0-41592 GCF_001666955.1 Mycobacterium sp. E735
GGACGAAGTGCCGTCGCCCGGGCTCCCACCCGTCGAACTTCGGGTGGTGATGGGCCCGGTCCAGGGTCCCGGGCGGGGGTCGATCCCGACCAGGTCCCCGAAGCCGACAAGGCCGGCCTGGCCGCGTCCGCACCGGAGATCGTCGCGGCGGTCAAACGGATGCTCGACGGCGTGCGCGACGGGGAGTTGGCCCCGTCGCCGCCCGAGCCTGTCGCCGCGGCCCGCACCGGCTGGCTCTGAGCTCTCGAGTTCGGTTGCCCGGCAACGGCTACCGGGAGTCTTCCGCGGAAAAGACGTCGATCGCCCGCACGGGCGTCAACATCACCAGCGGGATCTGACGGCTGGTTGACTGCTGATAGGTGAGGTACGGCGGATACAGGTGCGCCATGTACGCCCACACCTGGTGGCGTTCCTCGGCCTCGGGCTCCCGCCAAGTGGCCTCGAACGCTTGAGTCGCGATCTGGACGCCGATCGTGTTGCTCTGCAAGACGTTCAAGTACCACTGCGGGTGCGTGTCGGCACCGCCCTTAGACGCGACGACCACGATCTCGCCACCGACGTTGCCGTAGATCAGCGGCCTGACGTAGCTCTTCCCCGACTTGCGGCCCATACACCTGATCAGGCAGTGGGTGGTCATCGCCCTGCCCCCGACCGCGCTCACGTCCATGATGTGGCCGCGCGCGCCGCCGGAGGTCAGATACCTCTCGAGGTGCTCGGCGATCCAGTCGCTGCGTGCGGCTCGGATAGATGCGGCGTCGGCGTCGCTCATCGGTGACTCCTAACGTAAGCGAGGCGAGGGCCTTTGGATGACGGCTTCCGTCGCCCGACTATGCCAGGCGGACCGGTCAGCCGTGCGCCGACCCAACCCGGTGCCGTTAGCCGCTCGTCACCTTTTCGGCCAGCGCAGCCAACTTGGCGTCCAGTTGCTCCGCGGCGCTCAGTAATTCGGGATTGGGTTCGACGACCATCAGCGATGACGGCTTGACGTAGGTCAGGCTGCTGCCGGCCGGCTCGTCGGTGATCAAGACTTCGACCGGGGCGAACAGGCCCGCGGTCGGGTCGTGCCGCAGCATCGTGATCGCGATCAACGGGTTGCCGAGGATTACGCGAATCACCTTGCGGTCGATGCCGGCCTTGGGGATCCACGCGCCGTGGTCGAACAACCCGAACAACATGAATCCGCTGGGGCCGACGTGTGGTTCGACGGCCTGCCGGTAAGAATCCCAGTTGTCGCTAGTTGCCGCGATGTCGTTGATCGCGACGGCTCGCTCGCCGATGTCCGCGAGCAACGCGGCGAGCAGTTCGTCGTAGCTCTTGGTGCTGTCGTGGCGCACCCGCACGCCGTTGAAAACCGTCTCGGTCATAATCTTCCTGTCCTTCGGTCCTCGCCGATCTTGAGGATCGGGGTCCGGTTCTCCGGTTGCACCCTGTCCCACAAGCCGCCCTTGCCCAGTTCTCGTCCCAACTGCTCTTCGCGGCGGAACCACTCCTCGGCAGTCTTGATCCGATTCGGGTGGATCTCGTCGAGCAGGCCGTAATCGCGCTTGATCACCTCGTATTTCCACAAGTTCCAGAATCCGGTGAAGTTGTCGCGGATGTTCATCGTGCTCTTGTCCTTGGGGTCCGCGTTGTAACCGGCGGGCGCATCCGCGGCCCCGCTCAGTGGGCCCTCGCGCCAGTAGGTGTCCAGGTCGGTGTCGATGTACCGCGCCGGATGCCCGGTGACCGCCTCGAACGCCGCGGCGAGGTCGGCGTAGCGAATCTGGTCGACGGCGACTTCGAGATCCATGCCATTCGCGCGCTCGGGGTGGTCGAAAAGCCAGCGGACGTAATAGCCGCAGTCTTCGAGGGCCACATGGGGCACGGCCCCGTCGCCGAGCGGAACCCGCCAGGTCACCACGCCATCCTCGATGGTGGGGGCCATCGGTGTGCCGGGCGAAATCACCATCTCGATGTAGGGGCCCGACGTGAAGACCGCCGCGCCCATCCGATCGGCGTTCACCTGATTCTGGAACAGGATCCACTCACCCACGCGGCCCTTGCCGTCGTAATGGCCGGTGCGGAATCGCGAGTCATAGCCCGCTTTCTTGAGCCCGTAGTCGAGGTTGCCATACACGAAGAACTTGATTCCCTCTTCGATCGCTATCTCGTAGCTGCGGATGGCCCAATACATTTCGGTCTTCTCGCCCGTGTTGAATCCGTCGATGTTGACGAATGCCGCTTCACAACCGCGGAACCCTTCCCGCAGCTTCGCCTCGTCGGCGAATGAGCCTTCCAACACGGACACGTTGTCGAGGGCGAGCAGCTCCTTGGCTCGCCGGGAGCCGGGGTCTCGGCTGAGGAAGCGGATGGAATACTTGTCGTCGGCGACCAGGGCACGAATGATCGGCATGCCCTGGGCGCCGGTGCCGCCGACGACGAAGATCTTCTGGGACATCGTCGTCAGCCCAGCCGCTCGATGATGGTGGCGTTGGCCATGCCGCCGCCCTCGCACATCGTCTGCAGCCCGTACCGGCCGCCGCGCTGCTCCAAAGCGTTGACGAGCGTGGTCATGATGCGGGCGCCGCTGGCCCCCAGCGGATGGCCGATCGCGATGGCGCCGCCGTTGACATTCGTCTTGGCCAGATCGGCGCCGGTGTCGTGCGCCCAGGCGAGCACGACGGGCGCGAAGGCCTCGTTGACCTCGAACAGGTCGATGTCAGCCAGCGTCAATCCCGCACGGTGGAGCACCTTTTCGGTGGCCGGGATGACCCCGGTCAGCATGTACAGCGGATCCGAGCCCACGACGGTGGTGGTGTGGATGCGCGCCAGCGGGCGCAGGCCGAGCTTCTTGGCGACGTCGCTGGTGGTGATCAGCACGGCGGCGCTGCCGTCCGAGAGTGGCGAGGAGTTGCCGGCGGTGATCTCCCAATTGATCTGTGGGAAACGGGCTTTCATCGCCTCGCTGTAGAACGCGGGCCGCAAACCGGCCAGCGTCTCGACCGTCGTGCCGGGCCGGATGAATTCGTCGGCGGACAGCCCGGCGATCGGGATCAGCTCGTTGTCGAAGAGCCCATCCTTGGTGGCGCGCGCGGCCTTGTCGTGGCTGCCCGCGGAGAACTCGTCGAGCTGGGTGCGCGAGAAGCCCCACCGCGCCGCGATCAGTTCGGCGCTGATGCCCTGCGGCACCAGCCCGTCGGGATAGCGCCGCGTCATGTCGTCGCCGAAGGGATTGCTGCCCGGCAGCACCGAGGTGCCCATCGGGACGCGGCCCATCGACTCCACGCCGGCGGCGACGACGAGGTCGTAGGCGCCGGAGAGCACGCCCTGGGCGGCGAAGCTGATGGCCTGCTGGCTGCTGCCGCACTGCCGGTCGATCGTGACCCCGGGAACCGACTCGGGGAATCCGGCGCCGAGCAGCGCATTGCGGGCGATGTTGACCGCCTGGTCGCCGACCTGGGCGACGGCGCCGGCGATGACGTCGTCGATCTGCGCCGGGTCTACGCCGGTGCGCGCCACCAGCTCCCGCAGGCTGTGTGCCAGCAGGTCGGCGGGCAAGACGTCGTGCAGCGCACCGCTGGGCTTGCCCTTGCCGATGGGGGTGCGGACGGCTCCGACGATGACGGCGTCGCGATTCATGGCTCCTCCTTGAGTCCGACGATCTAGGTATAGACAGCTGTACCCAGGTAAACATCTAGGTACACTAAAAGCAACCCAGCCGGAAGGGTGATTTATGACACTGCTACAGGGGCCGCTCGCCGACCGCGATACCTGGTCGGCCGTCGGCGAGTGCGCGATCGAGAAGACCATGGCGGTGGTGGGCACCAAATCCGCGATGCTCATCATGCGCGAGGCCTACTACGGCACCACGCGCTTCGACGACTTCGCCCGCCGGGTGGGCATCACCAAGGCCGCCACCTCGGCCAGGCTGTCCGAACTGGTCGAGCTGGGGCTGCTGAAGCGGCAGCCCTACCACGAGCCGGGGCAGCGCCGGCGTGAGGAATACGTGCTCACGGAGGCCGGCATCGACTTCATGCCGGTGGTGTGGGCGATGTTCGAGTGGGGCCGGCGCCACCTGCCGGGCCGCCACCGGCTTCGCCTGACCCACCTCGGCTGTGGCGCCGATGCGGAGGTCCAAATGCGTTGCACCGAGGGGCATCTGGTGCCACCGGACGAGCTCGGCGTGCGGCTGGCTAAGTCTGGTTGAGCGCGGCCAGCAGCCGGCGGGCCGCGGCCACGCGGCGGGCGGCGGGGCCCGACAACGCGTCCAGGGCGCATTCGGGGTCGGCCGGCGGCCCCATGTGCCCGCAGCCGCGCGGGCAGTCCTCGATCGCCCCGGCGAGATCCGAGAAGGCCATCAGCACGTCGTCGGGTTGGATGTGTGCCAGCCCGAAGGACCGGATGCCCGGGGTGTCGATCACCCAGCCGGAGGTCGCCAGGGGCTTGCTCAAAGGGAAGGCGACGGACTGGGTGGAGGTGTGCCGGCCGCGGCCGATGTCGGTGACCTCGCCGACGGCCCGTTCCGCCTCGGGGACAAGGCGATTCACCAAGGTCGACTTGCCGACGCCGGAGTGCCCGAGCAGCACGGTGATCTTGCCGCCGAGCAGGTCGGCCACCGCGAGTAGCGGGTCGTCGCGGCCCGCGGCCACCACCGTGAGGTCCAGGTCGACGAACTGCTCGGCGAACGGCTCCGGCGGCGCCAGGTCGGTCTTGGTCAGGCACAGGATGGGCGTCAGGCCGCCGGCGTAGGCGGCGATCAGCGCCCGGTCCACCAGGCCGGTGCGCGGCGGCGGGTCGGCCAGCGCCACCACGATCAGCAACTGGTCGGCGTTGGCCACCACCACCCGTTCGGTCGGATCGGTGTCATCGGCGGTGCGGCGCAGGACCGTTCGCCGCTCAGCGCGCCGGACGATGCGGGCCAGGGTGTCCAGCCGCCCGGACAGATCGCCCACCACGTAGACGTCGTCGCCGACCACGATCGGGGTGCGGCCGAGTTCCCGCGCCCGCATGGCGGTGATCCGGCGTTCGGGGTCGCCGCCCAGCACGCACCCCCAGCGGCCACGGTCGACGCTGACCACCATCGCGGCCTCGGCGTCGGCGTGCTCGGGACGAGTCTTGGTGCGCGGTCGCGAACCCCTGCCGGAGCGGACCTTGACGTCGGACTCGTCGTAATCGCCGGGCCTCAAATATCGGACCCCAGCATGTGTGCCCACAGCTCCGGAAACTCCGGCAGTGTCTTGGAGGTGGAGCCGATGTCGTCGACCACGAGCCCGGCCACCCGCAGCCCGATGATCGCGCCCGCCATCGCCATCCGGTGGTCGGCGTAGGCCCGCCAGACGCCGGGGTGCAGCGGTGTCGCGGTGATAACCAGGCCGTCGGGCGTCTCGGTGCAGTCGCCGCCGAGGTTGGTGATCTCGGTGCGCAGCGCGGCGAGGCGGTCGGTCTCGTGGCCCCGCAGGTGACCGATGCCGGAGAGGCGCGACACGGACCCCGGGGCCGCCAGCGCGGCCAGCGCCGCCACCGACGGGGTCAGCTCGCCGACGTCGCGCAGGTCGACGTCGAAGCCGTCATAGCCGGCCGATCCGCGCACCTCCAGGTACGAACCATCTTGGTCGACAACGGCATTCAGCTTGCCCAGCACCGCCAGGATGTGCTCGGCCGGTTGCACGCTCGCCTCCGGCCAGCCGGTGATGCGCACCGTTCCGCCGCTGACCACGGCGGCTGCCAGGAAGGGGACGGCGTTGGTCAGGTCCGGTTCGACCTGCCAATGCCGGGCCGCGACCGGGCCGGGTTGCACCCGCCAGGTGTTGCGAACCGAGTCGTCGACCGCAACCCCGGCCTGGCGCAGCATCACCACCGTCATGGCGATGTGCGGCGCCGACGGCAGCGTCGCCCCGGTGTGCCGCACGGTCAGGCCCTCGGTGAACGACGGCGCGCACAACAGCAGCCCCGACACGAACTGCGAGGACGCCGACGCGTCGATGTCCACGGTCCCGCCGGCCACCGACCCGCCGCCGTGCACGCGGAAGGGCAGGCCCGAGCCCTCGATCGGCACGCCCAGGCCGCGCAGCGCGTCGAGCAGCGGCGCGATCGGCCGCGCCCGGGCCTGCTCGTCGCCGTCGAACTCGACCACCGCCTCGGCCAGCGCCGCCAGCGGCGGGACGAACCGCAGCACCGTCCCGGCCAGGCCGCAATCCACCGTTGCCTCGGGCCCCGGGGCGATCCGGCCACCGACCCTGAGCTCGGACCCGGTGCCGTCGACGCGCAAGCCGAGGGTGCGCAGCGCGCCGATCATCAGATCGGTGTCCCGGCTGCGCAGCGCCCCGCTGATGGTCGGGGCGCCGTGCCCCTGGGCGGCGGCCAACGCGGCCAGCACCAGCGCCCGATTGGTCTGCGACTTCGAGCCCGGAACGGTCACGGTCGCGTGCACCGGTTCCGGCGCGCTGGGGGCCGTCCACATACTCACCGGTCCATCATGGCGTGTCACCGAGCAATGCCACTATGGGACTTATGTGTGGACGGTTCGCGGTCACCACCGATCCGGCGCTGCTGGCCCAGAAGATCAAGGCGATCGATGAGGCCACCGGCGCCTCCGAGAGCGCCGGCACGCCCAACTACAACGTGGCGCCGACGTCGACGATCGCCGCCGTCGTGAGCCGCCACACCGATCCCGATGACGAGCCCACCCGCCGGGTGCGGCTGATGCGCTGGGGCCTGGTCCCGCCCTGGGTCAAGGCCGATGCCGACGGGGCGCCCGAGACCAAGGGCCCGATGCTGATCAACGCCCGCGCCGACAAGGTCACCACGTCGCCCGCGTTCCGGTCGAGCGCGAAGTCGAAGCGTTGTCTGATCCCGATGGACGGCTACTACGAATGGCGCGTCAACCCCGACGCGGCCGGCGGCAAGAAGTCCCGCAAGACGCCCTTCTTCATGTTCCGCCAGGACGGCGAGCCGCTGTTCATGGCGGGGCTGTGGTCGGTCTGGAAGCCGGCCAAGGCGGGCTCGCCGCTGCTGAGCTGCACCATCATCACCACCGACGCGCCCGGCGAGCTGGCCGAGATCCATGACCGGATGCCTCTGGTGGTGCCGGAAGGGGAGTGGGACCGCTGGCTGGACCCCGACGCCCCGATCGACGAAAAGCTGCTCACCCGGCCGCCCGACGTGAGCGGCATTCGAATGCGCGAGGTCTCGACCCTGGTCAACAACGTCCGCAACAACGGGCCCCAGTTACTCGAGCCGGCCGACCCGGAGCCCGAGCAGGCGACCCTGCTTTAGGGTGCTCACCGAGGCGGCGCTTCGCGGTTGTACGCGCGAGACAACATCCGGGCCACCTTTGTGGTTCGGCGACGGATCCGCGGGGTCCACGTGCGCTTTACCATGCATGGGTGACCGGCTCGTACACCCACACCTTCGAGGAGATCCGTGACGGCCCGGTGGCGGTGATCGGGGCGGGTACGCTCGGGCGCCGCATCGCGCTGATGTTCGCCAGCCGCGGCGGGACGGTGCGGATCTTCGCGCCCCGCGCCGAACAGCGCGCCTCGGCGGTCGACTTCGTCGCGCAGAACCTGCCAAAGTTGTTGCAGGAGCGTGGTTTTGGTGAGATCGGTCAGGCGGTCGCGACGGGCTCGCTGGAAGAGGCGCTCGACGGCGCATGGCTGGTGGTCGAGTCGGTTCCAGAAAAGCTCGAGGTCAAGATCGCCGCCTGGGACCAGATCGACCAGGCGGCGCCGGCGGATACGATCTTCGCCACCAATTCGTCGTCGTACCCGTCGCGCCTGATGGCAACGTACGTGAAGGACAAGTCGCGGCTGTGCAACATGCACTTCTATATGCCTCCGGCCTCCATCGGCGTGGATCTGATGTCCGACGGTCAGACCGATCGGGGACTACTCGACACCCTGCTGACCGTCCTGCCGGAGTTCGGCGTCCATCCCTTCGAGGCGCGCAAGGAATGCACCGGCTTCATCTTCAATCGCATCTGGGCCGCCATCAAACGCGAGTCGCTGGCGGTGGTAGCGGAGGGGGTGGCCCGTCCCGAGGACGTCGACGGCATGTTCAAGGTCAACCTCGGCGTGCCGGCCGGTCCGTTTCAGATGATGGACGCCGTGGGCCTCGACGTCGTGCTCGACATCGAAAACCACTATGCCCAGGAGTTCCCGCACCTTCCCGAACACGTGCGTGAGTTGCTGCAGTCCTACGTCGACGCCGGCAAGCTCGGCATCAAGTCCGGCGAGGGCTTCTACACGTACTAGGACGCGCCCTTGGCCCGGTCGCCGTCAGTTGCTCAAGACCAGGCGCCAACTTCCGGCGATCAAACGGTCCGGCACGCACCAGAAGTTGTTCCAGTTTCCCGGCGTCGTGGCCTTGACCCCCGGCCCGGCGTCCTGACATGCCTCCCGGGTCGGATAGTTGCCCTCGGTTTGGATCGTCTCGGCCTTGCCGACGCCGACGCCGACGGTCAGCAGCCCGGTGAAAGCCAGCAGGCCCGCGGCGACGATGGCCCTCGGGTCGATTGACCGCTTTGCGTCCATGCGCTCCTCCTATGTGATGCACCGCTGATGAGCGAAGGGTGTCAGATGGGCGCGCCGCGCACAACACGTGGGTGATGCCGAATTGTGGCCAAAGGGCCCTTATCTTCGACATCGGAACTGGCAAATCATATGGTCATGACAACTACCGACCGGACCGTTTTTGAAGGTCCATTGCAACAGCTGGCGCGCAGCGCGTGGCAGCTGCTTCTGCTCATCGGCGTGCTGGCGGTGGCACTCGGTGTCATCGTGCTGGCCTGGCCGGGCAAGACACTCTTCGTCGCGGGTGTCCTGTTCGGGATCTACCTGGTGGCTTCCGGCATCGGCTACGTGTTCACGGCCTTTGGCACAGACGTGGGCGCCGCTATGCGGGTGCTCACGTTCCTCACCGGCGTCGTGTCAATCGTGCTGGGGTTCTTCTGTTTTCGCGACAAATTCGAGGCCGTCACGCTGCTGGCGATCTGGATCGGCGTCAGCTGGCTGTTCCGCGGGATGACCATCCTGGCCGCGGCGCTGTCGTTCGACCACATGCCCGGCCGCGGCTGGCAGGTGCTCTCCGGCTTGATCATCGTGGTCGGCGGGGCCGTGCTGATCGTCTCGCCGTTGGATTCGATCGCGATCCTGACCCTCGTCGCGGGTTGCTGGTTGATCGCCATCGGCATCGTCGACATCATCAACGCCATCCAGGTTCGCAACCGCGCCAAGCACGTTGTGGACACACTGGCCCGGCCCGCCGCCTAGGCGGGGCACCCGGGCCATCTAGTCAGGGCGGACCGACTTTCGGCGCCGAGATTGCGGCGGCGGTTGTGCTCCACGGGCAAACCACGACCCCCACGGCAATCTCGGCGACGGCGGTGCCCGTCAGGGCAGCCGCCGCTCGGCCTCGAACGCCAGGCACAGCTCGGCGAGATCCCGCGGTCGCGACACAGAGCGGCCCGTCAGCTCTTCGATGCGGCGCAGCCGGTGCCGCACCGTATTGGGATGACAGAAGATCTTCGCCGCGGCGTCGTTCGCGGAACCGTCCGCGTCGAGCCAGGCCTGAAATGTGTTGAGCAGGATCGAGCGCTCATCCGCGGCCAACTCGTTAAGCCGCTGCAACAGCAGGGACTTGATCTTGCCCATCACCTCGGGTGCGCTGACGGCCGCCAACGCGAGTGGAGTGTCATCGAACACCGACACGAGCGAGTCCCCTGATTGCTTACTGCCGGCCGCCGCCCGGGCTAACCGCAAGGCGTCGCCGGTGTCGGTCAGGCTCCGAAACGGCGGACTGATGCCGACCCGCGCAGTCGCGGCCTGACCGAGCACCTCGACCAAGATTCTCAAAGGGGCGGAAACCCGCGGGCCTTTGAGCGCAACGATCCCGACCTGGAGGTCCGGGGAGAGCCGCCACGCCGAACGGATGTCGCGGGCGGACAGCTTGTTCTCGATCGCCGGGAGGCCCAAACGCCCAACGGCCGGCAGCTTCGCGGCCACCACGACGTAGGGCCCAGACGCCGGTAACCGCAGTAAATCCGCTGCCTCCCAAAGGCTCTGCTTGTCAGTCATCCGCTGCGACAGCAGCGCCTCGACCAAAGCCGACCGCTCTTCTTCACGCTCGAGGAGCTGTGTGGTGAGCTGCTGGCGGTAGGCCGTGGCCATCGCCTGGGTGAAAGTCTCCTGCGCGAAGAAGATGCGTGCGGTGGCATCCAGGATGGCGTCGGTCGGTATCGCCGCGGCGCGGGCGACGGCCAGGGTCTCCTCCCACATGAACCGGAAACCGATGCGGTAGGCGGTCATGACCGCCGGCAGCGGCACCCCGGCGGTCGCCCGCTCGGTGCCGGTGCGCTCGGCGGGCGAGACGTCGACATCGTCCTCGCCGGTGAGCGAATGAAAGATGAAAGCCACGTTCGCCACGCAACTCTCGGCCACCTGACCCTTCGTGACGACGGTGTCGTCGCGGTAGGCGTCGATGTCCCGGCAAAGCACGTCGGCCATGGCCCTGCCCAGCGCGGGCGCGCGCGCCAGCATGAGCTTGCTGAGCTCCACCACATGCGGGTCAACCGCCACGCCGCCCATAACGCGAACCTTATTCCTGACCGCCGGCGAATGTGACCGGTCACAGTCAACCGGGCGCGGTGTTGTTTCGGCGAACATTGTGATCGGAGGTTGCCGGGATGACGCTGGAAGCACGCCCGAAGAACTCGTCCCGGAGGCACACCATGGCGGCACTGAGCGCCCACCTGATCGCGTCGAAGGACCGTCACCCCGAACGCATCGCGCTGCGTTGCGACGACCTGACATTCACCTTCGCCGAACTCGACGCCGCCGCGGCGCGGGTGGCGACGCTGCTGGAACGGGCGGGGATCCGGCCCGGCGACCGGGTCGGTGTGATGCTGCCCAACACACCGGCCTTCGCGGTCGCGTTCTACGGCATCATGTATCGGGGCGCCGTCGCGGTCCCGATGAACCCGCTGCTGAAAGAGCGGGAGATCGCCTACTACCTCTCGAACAGCGGCGCCACGGCGCTCTTTGCGACGCCGGCTTTCGCCGACGAGGTCATCCCGGCGGCGGCCCGTGGCGGGGCGCGATGCTGGCTCGTCGATGACGCGGACCTGATGAAGCTCGTCGCGGACCTGCCGGAGCAGACCACCGCGATACAGCGCAGCGACGACGATGTCGCGGTCATCTTGCACACCTCCGGGACCACCGGAAAACCGAAGGGCGCCATGCTTACTCATGGGAGCCTCCGGCGCATCGCCGAGGTCGGCGTTCGCACCCTGCTCGGGGCGGGGCCGGCCGATGTGGTGATGGGCTGCTTGCCCCTCTTCCATGTTTTCGGACTCACCTGCGGGCTCAACGTTTCCGTTCTTGCGGGCGCGATGCTGACGCTCATCCCTCGGTTCGACCCGCTCAAGGCGCTCCAGGTGATCGAGCGTGACACCGTCACGATCTTCGAGGGGGTGCCGACCATGTACTCGGCGTTGCTCGGCGTGGCCGATCAGGCCTCGACGGGCGCGACGCGGAGCTTGCGGACCTGCGCCTCCGGCGGCGCCGCACTGCCCGTCCAGGTCCTCGCCGACTTTGAAAAGACGTTCCAGTGCACCGTTTTGGAGGGGTACGGGCTTTCCGAGAGCACGGCGGTCGCGGCGTTCAATCATCCCGATCGCCCCCGCAAGGCGGGCTCGATCGGCACCCCGATCGAGGGTGTCGAGATGCGGGTCGTCGACTTCGGTGGCGCCGAGGTCCCGCGGGGCCAGACCGGAGAGATTCAGATCCGCGGCCATAACGTGATGAAGGGCTACTGGAACCTGCCGGAGGCGACGCGGGCCACCATCACACCCGACGGGTGGCTGAACACCGGCGACGTCGGCCGCGTCGACGAGGACGGCTACTTCTACATCGTCGACCGCACAAAGGACTTGATCATCCGCGGCGGGTACAACGTCTATCCCCGCGAGGTCGAGGAAGTGCTCTATGAGCATCCGGCGGTGGCCGAAGCCGCCGTCGTCGGTATTCCGCACGACTCCCTCGGTGAGGAGGTCGGCGCCGCCGTCGCGCTCAAGGAGGGCGCTTCCGCGGCGCCGGAGGAACTGCGCGAATACGTGAAGCGGCGCGTGGCCGCCTACAAGTACCCGCGTTTGGTGTGGCTCGTCGACGCGCTGCCCAAGGGGCCCACCGGCAAGGTCCAGAAGCGCGACATCAACATCCCCGCAGTAGAAAGCATGCGATAACCATGGTCACCCAAACCGCCAGAGCCGAAGAGCTCGCCGCACCCCTCGACCTGCTCTTGACGAGCGCCACCAAGCCGTTCGCCGGCCGGATGATGCCCGACGACACCTGGACCCGATTCGCCGTCGGCCTCGCCAAGCAGCCCGGCGCGGTGGCCGGCCGGATCGGGGCTCTCACCCGCGAGCTCGGCGCCGTCGCGGCCGGCAACTCACACCGGGTGCCGGCGCGCGCCGACAAGCGATTCGCCGACCCGGCCTGGGAGCAGAACCCGGTGCTGCACCGGATCATGCAGGCCTATCTCGCCGGCGCGGAGACCGCCGAGGGGCTGCTCGCCGACGCCGGGCTGGACTGGCGCGACCAGGAGAGGATGCGGTTCGTCGTCGACAATCTGGTCGAGGGTCTGGCCCCCAGTAACAACCCGCTGATCAGCCCGCTCGGCTGGAAGGCGATGATCGACACCGGCGGCCTGAGCGCGGTGCGGGGCCTGAAAGCGTTTGCGCGGGACATGCTTTCGAAGCCCCGGGTGCCCGCGATGGTCGAGCCCGACGCCTACGCGGTGGGCGAGACCTTGGCCCTCACCAAGGGAGCGGTCGTGCTGCGCACGTCCATGTTCGAACTGATCCAATACGCGCCGCAGACCGCGAAGGTCCGTGAGGTCCCGCTGCTGTTGGTGCCGCCGGTGATCAACAAGTACTACATCATGGACATCGCGCCCGGCCGCAGCATGATCGAGTACTTCGTCGCCCAGGGGCAGCAGGTGTTCGTCGTCTCCTGGCGCAATCCGCAGAAGCGCCATCGGGATTGGGGCTTCGACGCGTACGGCGCGGCGATCATCGAGGCGATGGACGCGGTGGAGAAGATCAGCGGGACCGACCGCACCCACCTGCTAGCCACCTGCTCGGGCGGAATCCTGGCCGCGATGACGGCGGCCCACCTGGCCGAGATCGGCCGCGGTGACCGGGTGGCCGGCCTCAACCTGTCCGTCACCGTGCTGGACGAGAACCGGGCGGGCCTGGCTGCCGCGGTGATGAGCGATCGCGCGGCCCAGGCGGCGATCCGGGTCTCGGCCCGAAAGGGCTACCTGGACGGTCGGGACATGGCCGAGATGTTCGCCTGGCTGCGGCCCACCGACCTGGTGTGGCGGTACTGGGTGAACAACTACGTCCAGGGACGCAAGCCGGCGCCGTTCGACGTGCTGTTCTGGAACGCCGACACCACCCGGATGACGGCCGCGCTGCACCGCGACATGGTGCTGATGGCCGTGCGCAACGCCCTCGTCACCCCCGGCGGGGTCGAGATGCTCGGCACCCCGGTGGACCTGTCGAAGGTCACCGCCGACGCCTACGTCGTCGGCGGCGTCGCCGACCACATCTCGCCGTGGCAGGCCACGTACCGCAGCGCACGGCTGCTCGGCAGCAAGGACAACCGGTACGTGCTGTCCACCAGCGGCCACATCGCGGCTCTGGTCAACCCGCCGGGCAACCCGAAGGCTTCGTACCGGACCGGACCGGTCGAGGCGGAGGATCCGCAAGAGTGGCTGCAGTCGTCGCAGCAGTCCAAGGACTCCTGGTGGCCGGACTACGTGGAGTGGCTCGCCGAGCGCAGCGGGCCGGAGGTCGATGCCCCGAAAGCCCTTGGCGGCGAGGGACTCCCGCCGCTCGGACCCGCTCCCGGCGGCTATGTGATGGAGAAGTGAGTGAGGCGCAGCCCACAACAACAGCGGCGCCTGCGGGTGGTCCAGCCGAGCACGGTGGGCCACGAGCGTTACGTCAGCGCCGGCGGGCAGCGGATCCGGGTCAACATCCGTCGGGGAACCGGAGTGCCGCTCGTGCTCTGCAACGGCATCGGCGCCAGCCTGGAGGTGCTCGACCCGCTGGTCGAGCAGCTGCCGATGACGGTCGTGAGGTTCGATGTGCCGGGTACCGGGGGGTCGCCGACCTCGCCCCTGCCCTACGGGTTTCCCTATCTGGCCTGGGTGTTGGGCCGGGTGTTGTCCAAACTCGGCATCGGGGTCGTCGACATCTTCGGGCTGTCCTGGGGCGGGGCGCTGGCGCAGCAGTTCGCGTTCCAGAATCCACGCCGATGCAGGCGCATGGTATTGGTGGCGACGGGCACCGGCATCCTCATGGTGCCGGCCAGCCCCTTCGTGCTGGCGAAAATGGCCACCCCGCGCCGGTTCTCGGATCCCAACTACGCCGCTTCGATCGCCGGTGACCTCTACGGCGGCACCGTCCGCGCCCACGGCGAAGACGTGGCGAAGCTGTTCGTGCGGCAGTTACACGCCGGCTCGAAGATGGGCTACCTGCATCAACTGCTCGCCGGGTCGGTCTGGACGAGCCTGTTCGCGCTGCCCGCGGTGCGGCAGGAGACGCTGATCGTCTCGGGCACCGACGACCCGATCATCCCGGTGGCCAACGCCCACCTCCTGCACCGGTTGCTGCCCCATGCGGTTCTCCACCTGCATTCGGGCGGTCACATCGACATCGTGCACAACGCGACCGAGCTCGCCCCCGTGATCGAGGGTTTTCTGAGCGAGGCGGGCGAACGGGCCTAGCCGCGGATGTCCGCGGTGACCGCATTCGTCAACCGGATCAGGTCCTGTGGCGAAACGCCGACGTCCCAGCCTCGCCTGCCCGCGCTGCAGTACACCCGCTCGAAGTCCAGCGCGCCCGCGTCCACGACCGTCGGCAGGGTCTTGCGCTGCCCGAACGGCGACACGGCGCCCACCAGGTAGCCGGTGGCCCGCTCGGCGGCGGCGGACTCGGCCATGACCGCTTTGGCCACCCCCAGCGCCGCGGCGCTCGCCTTCAGCGAAAGCCGCTCCGGCACAGGCAGTATCGCGACGGCCAGCGCGCCGGGCACCGCGATGACGAGGGTCTTGAAGACCTGTTCGGGTGCGATGCCGCGCTCGGTCAGCGCGTGGACCGCCTCGGCGCCGAACGAGCGCTCGCGCGGATCGTGGTCGAACGTGACAACCTCATGCGGCACACCGGCTTTCACCAGCGCGGCGAGCGCGGGCGTGGCGGCGCGAGGCATCAGGGCCCGGCCCGGCTAGGGGCCCGAGTACCCCGGCGGGTTCACGCCGTCGACCCAGAAGTCGACACCGAGCTGCCCGCCCGGCACGCAGTTGTAGACCGACAGGTCGGTGACGCCGGACTCCAGCAGCACGTCCTCACACAGCAGGGTGTTGCCGGTGTACTCGCGGGCGGGCTTGTTGAGGATCACGTACGCGGCGTCGGAGTACACCTCCGGCTTGCGGGCGCGGCCCATCGCCTCGTCACCCCCGAGCAGGTTCTGCACCGCGGCGGTGGCCACCAGCGTGCGCGGCCACAGCGTGTTCGACGCGATGCCCGCCTCGCGCATCTCCTCGGCGATGCCCAGCGCGCACAGCGTCATGCCGAACTTGGCCATCATGTACGCGGTCGGCTTCAGCCACTCCTTGCCGAGCAGCACGGGCGGAGACAGCGTCAGGATGTGCGGGTTGTCCCCCTTCTTCAGGTGCGGGATGCAGGCCTGCGACACCGCGTACGTGCCGCGCACCTGGATGCCGTTCATCAGGTCGAACCGCTTCATCGGCACCTCGGTGATGGACCCCAGGTTGATCGCCGACGCGTTGTTGACGCAGATGTCGATGCCGCCGAACTGCTCGACGGCCTTGGCCACCGCGGCCTCCACGGACTCCGGGTCCCGGACGTCCCCCACGATCGGCAGGGCCTGCCCACCCGCCTCCTCCAGCTCCTTGGCGGCGGTGTACACCGTGCCCGGCAGCTTGGGGTGGGGCTCGGCGGTCTTGGCGATCAGGGCGATGTTGGCGCCGTCTTGGGCGGCGCGCTTGGCGATCGCCAGGCCGATACCGCGGCTGGCGCCGGAGATGAACATGGTCTTGCCGTTCAGGGACATGGCGTCACATTAACGTCCTGCCGCTCCCGCCCGGACCGGGGGACGGGCGGCGACGGACTCCGCCGGGAAATAGCACGTCGGCCCCCGCTGTTGACTCAATCGGTCTCTGAAGTTACGTAGGCGCACCCAGGCAGACACTGTCGGTGGCAGCCTCTAGATTGGGAGGAGCGGTTTGGTGTCAGCGGCGACGAGCCTGTTGGACCGTCCAACGGGTGCCGACCAGTTGGCTTGCTTTCTGGCAAGCCCGGTGGCGCTTGCAGCGCCGTCCGGCGACACCGCAGCGGAAGGGACCGGGGTAATCGACATGGCCGACACAGACGGCGCGACAGCACAGGAGATTCCCGATCCCGGCCCGCCCGAGACGGACGCGGAGCTGATGGCGCGCTTCGAGCGCGACGCGATCCCCCTGCTGGACCAGCTGTACGGCGGTGCCCTGCGCATGACCCGCAATCCCGCCGACGCGGAAGACCTGCTGCAAGAGACGATGGTCAAGGCTTATGCGGGCTTCCGCTCGTTCAGGGCCGGCACCAACCTCAAGGCGTGGCTGTACCGGATCCTGACCAACACCTACATCAACAGCTACCGCAAGAGGCAGCGCCAGCCGGCCGAGTACCCCACCGAGGAGATCACCGACTGGCAGCTGGCGTCCAACGCCGAGCACTCGTCCACCGGGCTGCGCTCGGCCGAGGTCGAGGCGCTGGAGGCGCTGCCGGATAACGAGATCAAGGAAGCGCTGCAGGCGTTGCCGGAGGAATTCCGGATGGCCGTCTACTACGCCGATGTCGAGGGTTTTCCGTACAAGGAAATCGCGGAAATCATGGATACGCCCATCGGGACGGTAATGTCACGGCTGCACCGCGGCCGCCGTCAACTGCGGTCGCTGCTGGCTGACGTGGCCAAGGAGCGGGGTTTCAACCGCGGCCACCAGGCGCACGAGGAGGTGTCGTCATGAGCGAGTTGTCGGGCCCCGGCGACACGTGCCCCAACGACGACGCTCACGGCGCCGTCGGCTGTGCCGAGGTGATTCGCCAGGTCTGGCTGCTGCTCGACGGCGAATGCACGCCGGAGTCCCGCGACCAGCTGCGCCGCCACCTCGAGGCGTGCCCCGGCTGCTTCAAGCACTACGGCCTCGAGGAGCGCATCAAGGCGTTGATCGCCACCAAGTGCAAAGGCGAGAAGGCCCCCGAGGGCCTGCGCGAGCGGCTACGGCTGGAGATCCGCCGGACCACCATCATCCGAGAGACGCGGTAGCGGGCCTCAGGCGTTGGGCCGCTTGCCGTGGTTGGCCTTGCTGTGCTTGCGGTCGCGCTTCTTGCGGCCCCGTTTGGCCATTTCGGAAAACCTCCGTTGATTGATCGAAACCGGGCGCCCGGCGCCCGTTAGCTTGCCTCACATTCTCGCACGGCCTGTCGGGGCCCCGTGCGCCGCGGTGGGCCGGGGGCCTGTGGTTCGATATACACCGAGCCTGACGGAAGCTAGATGGACCAGCAGCCAGCCTGCGCAATGGCCGAAACGAGTGGGGTGAAGATGGCCGAGGATGTGCGCGCCGAGATCGTGGCCAGCGTGCTCGAAGTCGTAGTCAACGAGGGTGACCAGATCGGCAAAGGCGATGTCGTGGTGCTGCTGGAGTCGATGAAGATGGAGATCCCGGTCCTGGCTGAGGTCGACGGCACGGTGAGCAAGGTGAGCGTCTCGGTGGGCGATGTCATCCAGGCGGGCGACCTGATTGCCGTGATCAGCTAAACCTTGAAGCCTTTCTTGTCCGCTGCCGGGGAATTGCCCGGGGAGTGAGCGATGTCGACTCTCGGTGACCTGCTTGCCGAACACACCGTGCTGCCCGGCAACGCCGTGGATCACCTGCACGCGGTGGTGGGGGAGTGGCAGCTGCTGGCGGACCTGTCCTTCGCCGACTACCTGATGTGGGTTCGCCGCGACGACGGCATGTTGGTGTGCGTGGCGCAGTGCCGGCCGAACACCGCGCCCACGGTGCTGCTGACCGACTCGGTCGGCAGCGTCGTCGCCGCCGACCGGCTGGCGCTCGTCGCCGAGACCTTCGATTCCGGCCTGGCGCAGCGGGATGGCGAAGCGGCGCAAGAGGATTCGTGGCTGCCCGGCCCGCACGTCGAGGCGTCCCCGGTGCGGTACGGGGGGCAGGTGGTGGCCGTGCTGACCCGGCATCAGACCGCCGTCGCGGCCGACCGCGCGTCCGGCCACCTGGAGACGGCCTACCGGGACTGCGCCCGGGATCTGGTCGCCATGCTCGCCGAGGGCACCTTCCCCGACGTGGGCGACGTGGTCATGTCGCGCTCCACGCCGCGGGCCGGCGACGGCTTCATCCGGTTGGACGTCAACGGCGTCGTCGCCTACGCCAGTCCCAACGCGGTTTCGGCCTACCACCGGATGGGCCTGACCACCGAGCTGGAGGGCCGCAACCTGGTCAAGGTCACGCGGCCGCTGGTCTCCGACCCGTTCGAGGCGCAGGAGCTGGCGGAGCACGTGCTCGACCTGCTGGCCGGCGGGCGCAGCATGCGCATGGAGGTGGACGCCGGCGGCGCCACGGTGCTGTTGCGCACGCTGCCGCTGGTGGTCGACGGCGCCAGCGCCGGCGCCGCGGTGCTGATCCGCGACGTCACGGAGGTGAAGCGCCGCGACCGGGCCCTGATCTCCAAGGACGCGACGATCCGGGAAATCCACCACCGGGTGAAGAACAACCTGCAGACGGTGGCGGCGCTGCTGCGGCTGCAGGCCCGCCGGACGGCCAACGCCGAAGGCCGGGAGGCCCTGATCGAGTCGGTGCGCCGGGTCTCGTCCATCGCCTTGGTGCACGACGCGCTGTCGATGTCGGTGGACGAGCAGGTCAACCTCGACGAGGTGATCGACCGGATCCTGCCGATCATGAACGACGTCGCGTCGGTCGACCGGCCGATCCGGATCAACCGGGTCGGCGACCTGGGCGTGCTGGACTCCGACCGCGCGACCGCCCTGATCATGGTGATCACCGAACTGGTTCAGAACGCGATCGAGCACGCTTTCGACCCCGCCGCCGAGGAGGGCTCGGTGACCATCCGCGCCGAGCGTTCGGCGCGCTGGCTCGACGTCGTCGTGCACGACGACGGCCGTGGTTTGCCGGAAGGCTTCAGCCTGGAGACGTCCGACAGCCTCGGCCTGCAGATCGTGCGGACGCTGGTGTCGGCCGAGCTGGACGGCACGCTGGGCATGCGTCAGGCCCCGTCCCGCGGCACCGACGTGGTGCTGCGGGTGCCCATCGGCCGGCGAACCCGATTGGTGTTGTAGGTGTGCGGCCGACACAACAGCGCGGCCCCGACTTTCGTCGAGGCCGCGCTGTGTGGTCTAAACCAGTCAGACTCCGCTACGGGCCTTCGTCCGGGCGTTGCGACGCTTGAGTGCGCGCCGCTCGTCTTCACTCATGCCGCCCCAGACGCCCGAATCCTGGCCGGTATTCAGGGCCCAGGAAAGGCAGTCTGTGGTTACCGGGCACCGATTGCAGACCAGTTTCGCGTCAGCGATCTGCGCGAGCGCCGGGCCGCTGTTCCCTACCGGGAAGAACAGCTCCGGGTCTTCGTCGCGACAGACCGCCTTGTGGCGCCAATCCATAAGTTGTTACTCCTCACTGAGTGCGCAGCAAGGCGCACGGCCAATTTTCTTCGGCTGTTAACGCGTGCACAAGAAAAGGGTCCGTACCCCTATCTAACTTTCTGCATGCAACCTTTCGATCGTTTCACAGGCCCAACAGAAGTCAATAGCGTGCGTTACCTCGTGGGCAATCTCACTTTGACCGTTCCGTAGCCGGGCCATTACTCCGTTGTACTACACTGACTGGCCGATCTCGGAGAAAATATTCACCGCCCGGCCCCTTGGCGCTTCGTTATCGCAGCTCAGAGTGATTTTTTAGCGGAGGCGCGACGACGGCCAGCGCGTCCGGGACCGCCCGGAACGTCATGCTTTCGCGCACGCCGAGGTAATCGCCGTCGAACTGGCAGGCGACCGGGCCCCCGGCCGAGGTCACCCGCAAACAGGGCACGTCGTCCTCGGTGACGAGGTGGTCGAACGCGAACTTGGGCCGTTTGGCGAACATCTGCCGCACGATGCGCAGCGTCGGGATCGTCTTCATGCTCTTCGGCGCGAACACTCCCAGGCCCGACTCGAAGGTGCAGCCGGGATTGGTCCATACCGGCCGATCGTTGGCGAACGTCCAGGGGCTGGAGTTGGAGACGAAGACGAAGCTCACCCCCGGGATGGGTTCGCGGCCGGGCAATTCGAGCTGCAGCATCGGCTCGCGGCGCGTGTAGCCCCACACGGCGGGCACCGCCGCGCGGATGTAGCGCCACGCCGTGACCTTGCCGCCCTTGTCGCGTTCGGCCTCGACCGCGGCGACCACCTCCGCGTCGACCCCCATCCCGGTGTTGAAGACCGCCCACCGCTCACCGCAGTCGATCAGCCCTATCCGGCGCCAGGTGTGGTGGCGGCGATAGTCGTCGATCAGCTGGATGAGCTGGTTGGTCGCGGCCACCGGGTCCCGCGAGATCCCCAGCGAGCGCGCCAGCACGTTCGCCGAACCGCCGGGAACCACCGCGACCGCAGGCACCGGGCCGGTGGGCCCGGAATTCGAGCCCGGACGGCCGAGCAGGCCGTTGACCACACCGCTGACCGTGCCGTCGCCGCCGTGCACCACGACCAGGTCGACGCCGTCCGCGACCGCCTTCTCCGCGAGTTCGGTGCCGTGACCTCGGTGGTGGGTGTGTTCGACGGTGAGCTCCAGGCGGCTCTTGAGCGCGTGCGCCAGCAGGTCGCGACCGGCCGGGGTCGTGGAGGTGGCGGTCGGGTTCACGATCAGCACGGCGCGCATGATGCACGAGCTTATGCGGGCCGGTTAAGGCCGTGCTGTGGGGAACTCCCCCCGCGGCGGGGTGACTACGCTGACGCGGGTGACAGTCTTCCGCCGCAACCCCGGGGCCGCCCCGGCCGCCGTGCGCGGCGCCGGGCTGCTCGTGGCGTTGCAGGGGGCGGCCGGGCTGGTCATGGCGGTGGTGCTGGTGGTGCGGGGTGCCGCCGGGGCAGATCAGCGCGTGGTCAACGGCCTGGGCACGGCGGTCTTCTTCGTCGTGGTCGGGGCCGTGGTGTTGGCTGCCGGACGTGCGCTCATCCTCGGCAAGCGCTGGGGGCGCGGGCTGGCCGTGATCACCCAGCTGCTGTTGCTCCCCGTGGCGTGGTACCTGGCGGTCGACTCGCACCGGCCCGGCTTCGGGATTCCCGCGGGGTGCGCGGCGCTGGCCGTGCTCGGCCTGCTCTTCAGCCCCGCCGGCGTGCGGTGGGCCGGTGGCGGCGATCAGCGCGACTCGGCCAGGTCGGCCAACCGCGGGCCCGACAGCCGGTAGGTGGTCCACTCGCTCTGCGGTTCACCGCCGACGCCGTCGTACAGGGCGATCGCGTCGGTGTTCCAATTCAGCACCGCCCAGGACAACCGCGTGTAGCCCTTGGCAAGGCATTCGGCCGCCAGCGTCGCCAGCAGCGCGCGCGCCAGGCCGCGACGGCGAAAGCGCGGATGCACGAACAGGTCTTCGAGGTAGATGCCGGCCGCGCCGTCCCAGGTGGAGAAGTTGAGAAACCACAGCGCCATCGCGGCGACCTCGCCGTCGGCTTCCGCGACGTGTCCGTGCAATATCGGGCTAGGGTCGAAAAGGGCTGCGGTGATTTGTTTTTCGGTGACGGTACATTGGTCGGCGGCATTTTCGAATTCGGCCAGCGCGCGAATCATTTCGATGATGGCGGCGGCGTCTTCGGGTTTGGCGCGGCGAATGGTCATCGCTTTACGTCCAATGCGTTGAGGATCGTGGCGAATTTCGTTGTGGTTTCCGCGACTTCCTCGTCGGGATCGGATTCGGCGACGATGCCGCCCCCGGAGCGGGCCAACGCGCTGCGCCGGTCCGCCGACAGCTGCGCGCAGCGGATGGCCACCACCCAGCGGCCGTCGCCCCGGGCGTCGCACCAGCCCGCCGCCCCCGCGTAGAACCCGCGGTCGCCTTCCAGCTCGGCGATGAGCTCGACCGCGGCCTTGGTGGGCACGCCGCCCACCGCGGGGGTGGGATGCAGCGCCAGTGCCAAATCGATTGCGGTGGTTGAGGTGTCGCGCAGGCGGCCGCTGATCGGCGTGCACAGGTGCCACACCGCCGCGGTGCGGCTCAACTCGGGCTCGGCGGCGATCGTCAGCTCGTCGCACAGCGGCTCCAGGGCGGCCCGGATCGTCTCGATCACCAGCTGGTGCTCGTGCCGGTCCTTGGCCGAGCCGGCCAGCGCGGCGCCGTTCGCCGCGTCGGCGTCCGGATCGGCCGCGCGGGGGGCCGACCCGGCGAACGGCCGGCAGGTGACCCGGTCGCCGGAGCGCGCCACCAGCAGTTCGGGGCTGGCGCCCACCAGCGCCGCCCCGGCGTAATCGTCGCCTGCGGCGGTCAGGTCGACCAGGTAGCCGTAGGCGGCCGGATCGGCGGCGATGAGGCGGCGCAGGATGACGCGCGCGTCCAGGGGGGCGTCGGCGACCAGCCGCAGCGCGCGGGACAGCACCACCTTGCTCAGCAGGCTGTCGGGCGCGGTGAGCTGATCGCGAGCCCGGACGATGCGGCGGCGGTAGGCGTCCGGCGGCGGGTCGGCGGCGGCGATGCGCACCGGCGGCAGCGGGCCCGTCGGCCAGTCCGGGGGGACGTCGGTGCGGCGCACGGCCTCGGGCGTCAGCAGCGCCGCGGGCCGGTCGACGTCAAAAGGCAACGCACCCAGCACTATTGGGGCCAACCCTGACCTCAGGGCGTCCTGCGCCGCCGCCACGTCGCGGTAGCGCTCGCGCACCCCCTCGGCGAGCAGGGTTTGCTTCGGTCCGCACAGCGCGAACGGCGGTTGGGTGCTCACCCGGGTTTGATCGCCTGTGGCTGGGCGGTCAGGCCGAGCGCGGCGAGCTGACGCACCCCGTGCTCGAATCCGCACACCGCGAGGGAGCCGGCGAGCATCCAGAAGCGGCTGCCCTCGACGAGCGGCAGCTCCACCCAGCGGGTGATGACCGAACGCGAGAAGTGGCTGTGCCCAACGAACACCACGTCGCGCGAGTCCATGTGCTCCAACGCGAATGTGACGGCCTCATCGGCGCGGGCGCTGACCTGCGCCACGCTCTCGCCGCCGGGGCAGCCGTGCGTCCAGACCAGCCAGTCGGGCACGGATTCCTGGATCTGCGGGGTCGTCAGCCCCTCGTAGGCCCCGTAATCCCATTCGGCGAGCAGGGGAGAGACCTCGTCGACGGCCAGCCCGGCGAGCTTGGCCGTGGTCAGGGCCCGGATGCGCGGGCTGCTGACCACCAACGGGTCGGTGAGGTTGAGTTCGCGCAGGACGCGGCCGGCGAGCTCGGCCTGGACGCGGCCGGTGTCGGTGAGCTCGAGGTCGGTTCGGCTGGTGTGCTGGCCGGATTTCGACCACTCGGTCTGGCCGTGGCGGAGCAGTACAAGTCGGTGGTTGTGCAGGCCCATATCGATCGATTCTGCCGGACGACACCCCGGGGCCCTCGGCCGCAGCGCGGGGCGATCGAACATGCCAGGATGGGCACTGTGACCGTGGCAACAAGGAGGGGCGGGCGCTAGTGAGAAAGACCCGGGTATTGGCGGTGGCCAACCAGAAGGGCGGCGTGGCCAAGACTACGACGGTTGCCTCGCTGGGGGCGGCGATGGTGGACGAGGGCCAGCGGGTGCTCCTGGTCGACCTGGATCCGCAGGGCTGCCTGACGTTCTCGCTGGGCCAGGATCCCGATAAGCTCCCGGTGTCGGTGCACGAGGTGCTGCTCGGTGAGGTCGAGCCGAACGCGGCGCTGGTCACGACGATGGAGGGCATGACGCTGCTGCCGGCCAACATCGACCTGGCCGGCGCCGAGGCGATGCTGTTGATGCGCGCCGGTCGCGAGTACGCGCTCAAGCGCGCGCTGGCCAAGGTCTCCGACGACTTCGACGTGGTCATCATCGACTGCCCGCCGTCGCTGGGGGTGCTCACCCTCAACGGGCTGACCGCCGCCGACGAGGTGATGGTGCCGCTGCAATGCGAAACGCTGGCGCACCGCGGCGTCGGCCAATTCCTGCGCACGGTCGCCGACGTCCAGCAGATCACGAACCCGGAACTGCGGCTGCTGGGCGCGTTGCCGACGCTGTACGACTCGCGGACCACCCACACCCGCGACGTTCTGATGGACGTCGCCGACCGCTACAACATGCCGGTGCTGGCCCCGCCGATCCCGCGGACGGTGCGCTTCGCCGAGGCCAGCGCCTCGGGCTCGTCGGTGATGTCCGGCCGCAAGAACAAGGGCTCGTCGGCCTACGGGGAGCTGGCGAAGGCGTTGCTCAAGCACTGGAAGACCGGCAAACCGCTGCCGACGTTCGCCGTCGAGGTCTAGTGGCTTTGATTGTGCGCGTCCGGCTTTGAGCGATGCGCCGCGCGCTTCGAGTGTGCGCCGATGGCGCGGCGCGACGGCGTGTCGCCGCCCAGAGCGCACTCGCGATGCCGTGAGCGCACACGCGTCGTCAGCCCAGGGCCACCACGGTGTCGCCGCGCTGCTCGAACACCCGGGGGCCCGCGACGGCCGGAACCACGGCCCGCCCGGGCACACTGGGCGCCCGGTTCACCGGGATGTAGCGCTCGCTGGCGCCGCTGACGGGGTCGTAGACACCGATCGCGCCGGTGACCGGGACCAGCAGGCGGCCGGCCATCATCGCGCCCGGCCCCAATGGCGCGGTCGTGTCGCCCGCGGCGATGGTGTAGCGCAGCGTCAGGTTGCCCGTCTCGAAGACCATGACGGAATCGCCTGTCCACCAAGTGATCAGGCTGCCCGCGTGCGAGACCGCCCCCGGGCCCGACGGGGCTTTGGGCAGCAGGTTGCTCGACACGGTGGTGCCGGTTTCGTCGATCACGTCGACCCGCGGCCGCGGGGAGGGCAGGTACACCGCGGTGTTGTTCTCCCACACGGTGAGCACCCGGGCGCCGGAGTCCGCCCTCACCCCGGGTTCGGCGACGATGCGTTGTTGGGGTTCGTCGTCGTCCTTGCCCGGCCGTAACAGCACCAACCGCAGGTCGGCCTCGTTCACGCAGCTTTCCAGCACCGACACCGCCGACGAGCTCGCCGCCGCCGACACCAGCTTGCAGCCGGAATGCAGGCCGCGTGCCGAGGGCTTCACCCGGGCGTCGGTCTCGCCGTAGGCCACCATGCGGACCATGTCCGAGCGCCAGAGCTCCAGCCGGGTGTCACCGGTCGACAACACCGTGGTGCCGTCTGAGGACAGCTGCACGCGCGGGTCGGCGTAACCGCTGCGGGCCGGCCCGCGGCGACCGGTGGACCCGTCGAGCGTGCTCACCTGCCCGCACCCGCGGTCGTCCCGATAAACGGCGACGGCGAAGTGATAGACCCAGGAGACCCCGCACAGGTCGGTGTCGCGCTGATAGCTCCACAGGGACTGGCCGGCACCGGGATCGCGCCCGTCGACCCGGCGGCCGTCGCCGGTGATGACCGTCCCGCCAACCGTTACCGGTGCGGTGGTGGCCGGGCTCGCCGCGGTCCACAGCTCCTTGAGCGCGGTCGGCACCTGGCGGGCGGGGTTCTGGTTAGGCGCAGGAACCCCGGCCGGCCGGCTGACGGTGGCCCGGGCGTCGCTGGTCCACCAGATCAGGCCAGCGACGACGGCGACGACGGCCGCGATGGCGACGGCGGCCACGACATCGCCCTTGGTCCGGCGTTCGGGTCTGACCATCTCCTCGGCGCGGGGCTCAGTTGGCGTGCGCGCCGGCTTCGGCGGGCTTGCGGCGCCGACGGCGACGCCGGCTGCTCCCGGACTTGCCGGACGCCTCCGCGGCGGCTTCGCCGCTGGCGCCGCCGGCCGCGGCGTTGCCGTCGGGGTGCCCGGTGACGGGCTGGCCGCCGCGGGTCCGTCGCCGTGGCGCGCCCGACCGGGCACGCCCCGTCCGCTCCGCCTTCTGGCCGTCACGCTCGCTGCTGCGGCGTTGGCCCTGCGGCTTCTTCGGGGTGCCGACGGTGCCGGCCGCCCCGCCGGGGATGCCCAGCTCCTCGTAGAGGTGCGGTGAGTTCGAGTAGGTCTCGGCGGGCTCGGGGTTCTCCAGACCCAGCGCCTTGTCGATCATCGACCAGCGGGGCAGCTCGTCCCAGTCCACCAGGGTGACCGCGATACCGGTCTTGCCGGCGCGGCCGGTGCGGCCGATCCGGTGCACGTAGGCCTGTTCGTCCTCGGGGATCTGGTAGTTGATGACGTGGGTGATGTCGTCGATGTCGATGCCGCGGGCGGCGACGTCGGTGGCCACCAGCACGTCGATGTCGCCGGTGCGGAAGGCCTTGAGCGCCTTCTCGCGGGCGATCTGCCCCAGGTCGCCGTGCACGGCGCCGACCTTGAAGCCGCGCTCGGCCAATTCGTCGGCGACCTTCTGCGCGGTGCGCTTGGTGCGGGTGAAGATCATCGTCGCGCCGCGGCCCTCGGCCTGCAGCACGCGGCTGACCAGCTCCACCTTGTCCAGCGCGTGGGCCCGGTAGACGAACTGCTCGGTGGTGTCGTGCGTGGCCGCCGAGTGCGGCGCCTCAGCCCGGATGTGGGTGGGCTGGTTCATGAAGGTGCGGGCCAGGGTGATGATCGGGCCCGGCATGGTGGCAGAGAACAGCATGGATTGCCGGTCCTCGGGGATCTGGCGCAGGATGCGCTCGATGTCGGGCAAAAAGCCCAGGTCGAGCATCTCGTCGGCCTCGTCGAGCACCAGCACCGACAGCCCGCCCAGCTGCAGGTGGCCCTGCTGGGCCAGGTCGAGCAGCCGACCCGGGGTGCCCACCACGACGTCGGCGCCGGCCCGCAGCGCCTCAATCTGCGGCTCGTAGGCGCGACCTCCGTAGATGGAGATCACGGAGAGCCGGCGGCCGCCCTCGGCCGTCAGGTACTTGGCCGCGGTGGCCAGGTCCTCGGTGACCTGCAGGCAGAGCTCGCGGGTCGGCACCACGATCAGGGCGCGCGGTGTGCCGTTGAGCTCCCGCACGCCGACTCCGGACGTGATGCGGTTCAGCAGCGGGACGCCGAACGCGAAGGTCTTGCCCATGCCGGTGCGGGCCTGGCCGATCAGGTCGTCGCCGGCGAGCGCCAGCGGCAGGGTCAGCTCTTGGATCGCGAACGGGCGCTCGATGCCCTTCTCCGCGAGGGCGCGGACGATTTCGTCGCGGACGCCGAGGCTGGCAAAGGTCATTTCAGTTGTGCTGTCGAGTGTGCTCATGCGTGGGTAGTAAGCCTTTCGGTGACATATCCGGTTGTGTCGGTGTTTCTCTGTCGCGGTCACGCGCGCACGAGTTCCGACTCCGAATACGTCGCCGAGTCGCGGGCCCCTGCTCAAATCGGTGGGCCAGCTGTGCACGCACATTTCGCCGATAGCGGCTTGGGAAGAAATACAGCCGCTATCTACGTACATGATAGCCGGTCGACGGCTGGCTCCCTTTTTGCGCCGGGTCAGCCGACTACAGTGTTGCCATGACCCGGCCCCCTTGCGAGCCCTCGGAAGCAGACCTGGACGCCGATCAGGCGGACGATTCGCCCGCCCCCCGGTTGTCGGCCGACCACCCGGGCGTCAACGAGTTGTTCGCGGTCCTGGCATACGGCGAGATCGCCGCGTTCTACCGGCTCACCGACGAGGCGCGGATGGCGCCTGACCTGCGCGGGCGGATCTCGATGGCGAGCATGGCCGCGGCCGAGATGCAGCACTACGAGCTGCTGCGCGACGCCCTGGAGCGCCGCGGCGTCGATGTGGTTCCGGCGATGTCGAAGTACGTCTCGGCGCTGGAGAACTACCACCGGCTGACGATGCCCAGCACCTGGCTGGAGGCCTTGGTGAAGACCTATGTCGGCGACGCCCTGGCCGCCGACTTGTATCTGGAGATCGCCGACGGGCTGCCCGACGAGATCGCCGGCGTGGTGCGGGCGGCGCTGTCGGAGACCGGGCACTCGCAGTTCGTGGTCGCCGAGGTGCGCGCCGCGGTGACGGCCAGCGGCAAGCAACGCAGCCGGCTGGCGTTGTGGTCGCGTCGGCTGTTCGGCGAGGCGCTCACGCAGGCCCAGTACCTGCTGGCCGACCACGACGAGCTGGTCGACCTGGTGATGTCAGGCGCCGGCGGCCTGGGCCAGCTCAACGCGTTCTTCGACCGGCTGCAGCAGACGCACGACCGGCGGATGCACGAGCTGGGCCTGAGCTGACGCCCGCCCGTGATCGCGAGCGCGGCGTAGCCGGGTCAAGGCGTCGGGCTCAGCGGGTGCAGGTCGCCAGGCTCGAGTTGGTGGTCGACGCGGCCACCAGTTGGCCGGCGGCGTTGACGATCGAGCAATTCAGCCGGCCGTAGAAGCTGGTGGCGACCACCGACGGGGTCTGAACGCCGGGGTTCAGGATCACCGCTTTGGTCCACGGCAGCGACACGTTGAACTCGGTCTGGGATGCGCCGCTGCCATCCGTGTAGACGATGTTCACCAGGTCCAGCAGCTGCTTGGTGCCGGTCACGCTGTAGACGACCGTGCGCGGGTTCAGCGCGGCGGGCGGCGGCGTCAGGGTCAGGGGCGGCGCCGCGGTGGGCGTTCCCGTCGGCGCCAGGCTCGGCGCGGCGCTGGGCGTCGTCACGGTGGTGACCGTCTCGGGCGGCAGTGGGGTGTTCGAGGGGCTGGGCTGCGCGCTGGGCGGGGCGGAGCTCCTCGTCGTGGCGGGCGCGGACGTCACCGGTTGGGGGGCCGGCGCCACGGTGGCTTTGGTCGAGGCGCTGTCGCCGCTGTTGATGATCACGGCGGTGGCGATCGCGCCGACGGCCACCACCGCGCCGATGATCGCCGTGAGGGGCCGCCAGCGCAGCTCGGTAGGCCAGCCGGTCCAGGTGTAGTCGCCCTCGGGGTAGGCCTCCGCGCCGTAGAGCTCGTCGGTCTCGTCGTCGGGGTAATCCCGCACCCTGTCGAGGTCGGCCAGTGTGGTACCCATGTTGCCGAAGTTAGCGATGTGAAAACACGGATCGCCCCTCCAACCCGGTTCTGGACCCAGCTGCAAGCGAATCGTTACCGCCCCGCGACCATCGTTTCGCTCAGCGCGAACCCCGCGGTGGGGGCTGTCTCGGATGCGGGCCCGCCGCGTCCACTAGCCTGCAGCTGACAGGTCTGTCGACTTCAATGCCTACGGAAGGGGTGACCGTGGAGGTCAAGATCGGTATTACGGACAGTCCGCGCGAGCTCGTCATCGCCAGCGCGCAGACGCCGGCCGAAGTCGAAGAGCTGGTCAGCGCCGCGCTGAGCGAGGCGGGCCTGCTGAGACTGAACGACGAGCGGGGACGTCGCTTCCTGGTTCACACCAGCAAGATCGCCTACGTCGAGATCGGTCCCGCGGACGGGCGCCGGGTCGGCTTCGGCATCGGCGCCGAGGTCACCAAACTCCCCGGCAAGGGCGCTAAAGGCGAGTAAGGGGCACGTGGGATAGCCCGCCCCAGGCGAACTGCACGGTGCCTTCGACGGCGTCCGCCTTGGAGATCGGGCGGTCGGAGTCGAGCCAGTAGCGGGCGCAGTCGACGCTGATGCCGACGAGGCCCACCGCGATCATCCGGGCGCGGTGCGGGTCCAGGCCCGAGTCCTCGCTGATCAACGCGAATACCGCGTCGATGCAGGATTCGGTGGCGACCCGCACCTGCGCGGCCACCTCGGGTTCGGTGACGTAGTCGTTCTCGAAGATCAGCCGGTAACCCTGGCTGTCGTGCTCGATGAAGTCGAAGAACGCCTGGACCGCCGCGTGCAGCCGGCGTCGGTTGTCGGTGGTGGTGTTCAAAGCCTGCTGCACGCCCGAGACCAGGTTCTCCACGTGCCGGGCCAGCACGGCCAGATACAACTCGAGCTTGCTCGAGAAGTGTTGATACAGAACCGGTTTGCTGACGCCCGCGCGGTCGGCGATCTCGTCCATGCCGGCGGCGTGGTAGCCGCGATCGACGAAGACGTCGCTGGCGACGATGAGCAATTGACCGCGGCGCTCATCGCGGGGCAATCGGTTGCCGCGCCGGCTCGAAGCCGCAATGCCGTCCCCGGGCCGACTGCGGTCGGCCGACCTCACGGCGCGCCGCGCCGCGGGTTTGGCGAGTTCGCTCATCGAGTCCTCATCTGATGCGTTGGCAACCGGCCGCCGGCACTGGAGGGCCGGCCGCGCGCGGCTCGTGGCACAGACATTACTACCCGCGCCGTTCCGGCGATCGTCGTCGCCGCCGTCGTCGCTGGCAGAAAGCGGTGTCGGGCGGTGCATTCGGGCGCGCCAAGGACGGCGCCGGTGCCGACTGTGTAATCCTGGGGAAATGACTTCCCAGCGGCCCTCGCGCGGCACCGGTCGCGTCCCGGTGCTGCGCGACGAGTGGCGGGAACCCCTGCGCGCCCTGCGCGACCCGATCGCCCGCGACGGCGGACGCACCCGCGCCGACCGGGAGCGGCCGCGCCAGTGGCGCAAGCAGACATGGCTGGGACGGTTCGTCTCCACCTACGGCTGGCGCGCGTACGCGTTGCCCGCGCTGTCGGTGCTCACCGCGGTCGTCGTCTACCAGACGATGACCGGCACCGCCGCGACGAAGCCCACGGCCAACCAGCCCATCCAGAGTCCGCAGGCGATGGAGGCCGTGGGCACCTCGATCATCGACGCGCCGCCGCGCGGGCTCGCCGCGTTCGATGCCAACCTGCCGGCCGGGACGCTGCCGGACGGCGGCCCGTTCACCGAAGCGGGCGAGAAGACGTGGCACATCGTCCCCGGCACGACGCCGCAGATCGGCCAGGGCACCGTCAGGGTGTTTCGGTACACCGTGGAGGTGGAGGACGGCATCGACCCCACAATGTTCGGCGGCGACAACGCTTTTGCCCAGATGGTCGACCAGACCCTCGCCAATCCCAAGGGCTGGACGCACAACCCGCAATTCGCGTTCATCCGGATCGACAACGGCAAGCCCGACTTTCGGATCTCCCTGGTGTCCCCGGTGACGGTCCGCGAGGGCTGCGGATACGAATTCCGTCTGGAAACCTCGTGCTACAACCCGTCCTTCGGCCAGGACCGGCAGTCGCGAGTCTTCATCAACGAGGCGCGCTGGGTGCGCGGAGCCGTCCCCTTCGAGGGGGACATCGGCTCCTACCGCCAATACGTGATCAATCACGAGGTCGGCCACGCCATCGGATACGTCCGCCACGAACCGTGCGAGCAGCAGGGCGCTTTGGCGCCGGTGATGATGCAGCAGACGTTCTCCACGTCCAATGACGATGCGGCCAAGTTCGACCCGGACTTCGTCAAGGCCGACGGGAAGACCTGCCGATTCAACCCCTGGCCGTTCCCGATCGCCTAGCCCGGTGACGATGCGCGCCGGGCAGCGGCGTGAGGAGGAGGCGGGCGGTCAAACCCAGCCCGGTGACGATGCGCGCCGGGCTGCGGCGGGTTGAATTCATTGCCGTCCACCACGGCGGCTGCTGTGATGGTGGTGGACGACAAACCGCGTTCGCGAGACCGAATAGGAGGATGTCCGGCCGTGTCGACGCCGCAGACAGCGCTGCCGCCCCTAGTGGAGCCGGCTGGCGAGCTCACCCGCGATGAGGTGGCCCGCTACAGCCGCCATCTGATCATTCCGGGCCTCGGCGTCGACGGGCAGAAGCGGCTGAAGAACGCTCGCGTGCTGGTGATCGGCGCCGGTGGGCTCGGCGCGCCGACGCTGCTGTACCTGGCCGCGGCCGGGGTCGGCACGATCGGCGTCGTCGACTTCGACGTCGTCGACGAGTCCAACCTGCAGCGCCAGATCATCCACGGCGTCGCCGACGTCGGACGCCCCAAGGCCCGGTCAGCGCGCGAGTCGATCGAAGCGATCAACCCGTTGGTTCGGGTGCGGCTGCACGAGTTGCGGCTGGATTCGAGCAACGCCGTCGACCTGTTCGGGCAATACGACCTGATCATGGACGGCACCGACAACTTCGCCACCCGCTACCTGGTCAACGACGCCGCCGTGCTTGCGGGCAAGCCGTACGTCTGGGGGTCCATCTACCGCTTCGAGGGCCAGGTGTCGGTGTTCTGGGAGGACGCGCCCGGCGGGCGGGGCCTCAACTACCGCGACCTCTACCCGGAACCGCCGCCGCCCGGCACGGTGCCGTCGTGCGCGGAGGGCGGCGTGCTCGGCATCGTGTGCGCCTCCGTCGCGTCGGTGATGAGCACCGAGGCGATCAAACTCATCACCGGGATGGGCGAATCGCTGCTGGGCCGGCTCATGATCTACGACGCGCTCGAAATGTCCTACCGCACCATCACGATCCGCAAGGACCCGGCCGCGCCCGCGATCACCGGACTGGTCGACTACGAGGAGTTCTGCGGCGGGGCGCCCGGTGACCTCGCCGCGGAGTCGACGATCACCCCGCGTGAGTTGCGCGCGTTGCTGGACTCCGGCACGAAGCTGGCGCTGATCGACGTCCGCGAGCAGGTCGAGTGGGAGATCAATCACATCGATGGCGCCCAGCTGATCCCGCAGTCGTCGATCGACTCGGGTGAGGGTCTGGCAAAGCTGCCGCACGACCGCATCCCGGTGCTGTATTGCAAGACGGGGGTGCGTTCGGCCGAGGCGCTGGCGGCGGTGAAGAAGGCCGGATTCGCCGACGCCGTGCATCTGCAGGGCGGCATCGTGGCGTGGGCGCAGCAAATGCAACCCGACATGGTGATGTACTGACCCGATACGGCAGGTGGCCTCGTCTAGGCTACCCGTGTGAATGTCGAGCCACCGCCGGAGCATGTGCTGGCGGCGTTTGGTTTGGCCGGTGTCAAGCCCGTCTATCTGGGGGCTAGCTGGGAAGGCGGCTGGCGCTGCGGCGAGGTCGTCCTGTCGCTGGTGGCCGACCACGCCCGGGCGGCTTGGTCGGCCCGGGTGCGCGAGACGTTGTTCGTCGACGGCGTCCGGCTGGCCCGCCCGGTCCGCTCGACGGACGGACGGTACGTCGTTTCGGGGTGGCGGGCGGACACTTTCGTCGCCGGCACGCCCGAACCGCGGCACGACGAGGTGGTCTCGGCGGCGGTGCGCCTGCACGAGGCGACCGGCAAACTGGAGCGTCCCCGATTCCTGACGCAGGGCCCCACCGCGCCGTGGGGCGACGTGGACATCTTCATCGCCGCCGACCGCGCCGCCTGGGAGGAACGGCCGTTGGCCTCGGTGCCCCCTGGCGCGCGGACCGCCCCGCCGACGGCCGACGCCGAGCGGTCGGTGGAGCTGATCAATCAGCTGGCCACCCTGCGCCGGCCGACCAAGAGCCCGAACCAGCTGGTGCACGGAGACCTTTACGGCACAGTGCTTTTCGTTGGCACCGCCGCCCCGGGGATCACCGACATCACGCCGTACTGGCGTCCCGCGTCGTGGGCGGCCGGTGTCGTTGTCGTCGACGCCCTGTCCTGGGGCGAGGCCGACGACGGACTTATCGAACGCTGGAACGCGTTGCCGGAGTGGCCGCAGATGTTGTTGCGGGCCTTGATGTTTCGCCTCGCCGTCCATGCGCTGCACCCACGGTCGACCGCCGAGGCCTTTCCCGGCCTGGCCCGCACCGCGGCGCTGGTCCGGCTGATCCTTTAGCGCCCGAAGTCGTGGCGCACCTCGCGCAGCGCGATCTTGCCGTCGGTGGCCAGCACCCCTTCGGCGCGCAGCAGCTCGAGCTGCCGGGTGGTCAGATGACGCGCGGGGCGCCCGGAGGCGGTGATCACCCGGTGCCACGGCAGGTCCGAGGAGTCGGTCCGCATGATCCAGCCGACGATGCGCGGGCTGGAAAGACCTGCGACGTCGGCGATGTCGCCATAGGTGGCGACCCTGCCCGACGGGATCGCCGCGACCAGCGCGCGCACCCGCTCGACCTGCTCCTCGGTCACCGGCGCCACGGTCAGCGCGCCTCGAGCAACTCGCGCGTCAGCGCGGCGACTTCCCCGGGCGCGGCGTAGGGGACCATGTGGTTGCAGTCGAAATCAAGCAGCCGGAAATCCGGTCCCAACCGATCGTGCAGCCCGGCGATCAGTCGGTCGCTGACGTATGGCGGCGAGGTGCGCTTCGCGCGCACCAGGATCGTCGGCGTTCCGGCCGGCGGGAACACGATGTCCCGGGCCAGCTCGCTCCAGTACGACATCATCGCCGGCAGGCTGACGCGCCAGCCGTACCGGCCGCGCGGCAGCGCGATCAGATGCTCGCCGATCTCGGCGTCCAGCAGCGCCGGGTCGACGTCCGACCAGGAGCCGTGCACCTTCTCCAGGCGCGCCTCCTCGGCGTCGGGGTAGTCGGGCGAGGCCAACATCGCGTCCGCGATCTGGCGCATCCACTCGCCGTCCAGCCCGACCGCCGGGTCGAGCAGCAGCAGCGCCGCCACCAGGTCCGGTCGTGCCGCGGCCAGCTGCGTGGCGAGGCCGCCCCCGAAGGAGTGGCCCACCACCAGCGCCGGCGCCTCGGCCTGGTCGTCGAGCAGCGCGGCCATCGCCGCGACGTTGGCGTCGATGGTCCACGGCGCCGCCCAGGTCGACCTGCCGTGGCCGATCAGATCCGGTGCGGCGAAAGTGATTTCGGGGAGCAGGCCGGCCAGCTGCTGCCAGCGCCGTCCGTGGCCGGTCAACCCGTGCAGCGCCAGCACTCGCACCGGTCCCGCCGGGCCGTAGCGGTGCACATGGAGATCAGCGGTCACGCGTCGATCGTGCCAGCCGCCGTCACGAGAGCTCGCGGGCGGTCGGCTCAGCGTCCGTCTTCCCACTCGTCCTCGGTGGGGACGATGTAGGCCTGCTCGATCACATCGGCCTCGTTCGCCTCGCGATCGGCCACGGTCAGGTATTCGGTGTCCAGGCCGGATTCGTCGTCGACGTCGACCGGTTGCAGTTGTTCCGCGGCGTCACCTTCGGGCGCTTCGTCGCTGGGAAAGACGTCCGTCACGATGTCTACCTCCTCAACCGTTCGTCGGGCTGTTCGCGGCCTCCAGCGTAGGGGCCCGCGGCCGCGCGGGTCGGGCCGACTTGTCAGACCCTGGTGATTCCATGCAGCCATGTCGTTCACCTGGGACCCCGAGGCGCTTGCCCTGCTGGCGCCCGGCGTGCGCGGGCCGGTCCGGGTGCTGGGCGGGCCCGGCACCGGCAAGAGCAGTCTGCTCATCGAGGCCGCGGTCGCCCAGATAGACGCCGGCCTGGCCCCCGAATCGGTTCTGCTGCTTACCGGTTCGGGCCGGCTGGGGATGCGGGCGCGCAGCACGCTGACGACGGCCCTGCTGCGTCCGCGCTCCGCGGGGCCCGGCCGGGCCGCCGTGCGCGAACCGCTCGTCCGCACCGTGCACGGCTACGCGTACGCGGTGCTGCGCCGAGCCGCCGAGCGGGCCGGCGATGCGCCGCCGCGGCTGGTCACCAGCGCCGAACAGGACGCCATCATCCGGGAGCTGCTGGCCGGCGACCTCGAGGACGGGCCGCGCGCGGCGGTGGCGTGGCCCGCCCATCTGCGGCCCGCGCTGGCCACCGCGGGCTTCGCCACCGAACTGCGAAACATGTTGGCGCGCTGCGCCGAACGGGGTGTGGACCCGCAGGAGCTGGAGCGGCTGGGCCGTCGGTGCCGGCGTCCGGAATGGACCGCCGCCGGCCGGTTCGCGCGCCAGTACGAGCAGGTGATGCTGCTGCGGGCGGCGGTCGGCACCGCGGCGCCGCAGGCGACGACGCCGGCGCTGGGGGCCGCCGAACTGGTGGGTGCCGCCCTGGAAGCCTTCGCGGTCGATCCCGAGCTGCTGGCGGCCGAGCGGGGCCGGGTGCGGGTATTGCTGGTCGACGACGCCCAGCAGCTCGACCCGCAGGCGGCCCGGCTGGTCCGGGTGCTCGCGGCGGGCGCGGAGCTGGCGTTGATCGCCGGGGATGCCAATCAGGCGGTGTTCGGTTTTCGGGGCGGTGAATCCGCCGGGCTGTTGGACGGGGATTCGCCGTCGGTCACGTTGACGGCCTCGCATCGCTGCGCCCCGGCGGTGGCCCGCGCGGTCACCGGCATCGCGCGCCGGCTGCCCGGCGGCAGCGCAGGCAGGCGGATCGAGGGCACCGGGCCTGAGCAGGGGTCGGTCAACGTGCGCCTGGCCGCCTCCGCGCACGCGGAGGCGGCGATGATCGCGGACGCGCTGCGCCGGGCGCACCTGCTCGACGGCGTGCCGTGGTCGCGGATGGCGGTCATCGTCCGTTCGGTGCCGCGGGCCGGCGCCCGCTTGCCGCGCGCGCTGGCCGCCGCCGGGGTGCCGGTGGCCGCACCGGCGGCAAGCGGGTCGCTGTCCGACGAGCCTGCGGCCCGCGCTCTGCTTACCGTCCTGGCGGCCACCGCCGACGGGCTCGACGGCGACTGGGCCCTCGCGCTGCTGACCGGTCCGATCGGCCGAGTCGACCCGGTCTCGCTGCGGCAGCTGCGCCGAACGCTGCAGCGCGCCAACGCCGATCGCGCGCCGCGCGATTTCGCGGACCTGCTGGCCGACGCGCTGTCCGGCGCCGCGCCACTTTCGGGGCCGCAGCTTCGCCCGGTGCAGCGGGTGCGCGCGGTGCTGGACGCGGCCGCGCGCTGCCATCGTGCGGGCCAAGACCCGCGCTACACCCTCTGGGCGGCGTGGCAGCGTTGCGGCCTGCAGCGTCGCTGGCTGTCGGCGGCCGAGCGCGGCGGGCCCGCCGGCGCGCAGGCCGCCCGGGACCTGGAGGCGGTGACGGCGTTGTTCGACATCACCGACCAGTACGTGTCCCGGACCTCGGGCGCGTCGCTGCGCGGGCTCGTCGACCACGTCGGCGCGCTGCACCTGCCGAGCGTGAACCAGGAGCCGGTGTCGACGGTGGAGCAGGTGCGGGTGCTCAGCGCGCACGCCGCCCTGGGCCACGAATGGGACATGGTCGTCATCGCCGGGTTGCAGGAGGGGTTGTGGCCCAACACCGTCCCGCGTGGCGGGGTCCTGGCCACCCAGCGACTGCTGGACGTGCTGGACGGCGTCGCCGAGGAGGCGTCGGTGCGGGCGCCGCTGCTGGCCGAGGAGAGGCGGCTGCTGGTCGCCGCGATGGGCCGGGCCCGCCGGCGATTGTTGGTGACCGCCGTGGACAGCGATTCCGGGGGCGCGGATCAAGAGGCCGCGCTGCCGTCGGTGTTTTTCCACGAGCTCGCGCAGTGGGCCGACGGCAACGCCGATTCGGTTGGCGTGCAACCCATCGCGGCGCCACGGGTGTTGTCCGCTGCGGCGTTGGTGGGCCGGCTGCGCGGTGTCGTGTGCGCGCCCGACGGGGCGGTCGACGACGCCGCCCGCGCCTGTGCGGCAACGCAATTGGCGCGGCTCGCCCGGGCCGGCGTGCCGGGCGCCGACCCGGCCGGCTGGCACGGCCTGACCCCGGTCAGCATCAGCGAACCGCTGCACGGCGAAGGTGATGCCGTCACCCTGACCCCGTCGACCCTGCAGACGCTCAACGACTGCCCGCTGCGGTGGCTGGCCGAACGGCACGGTGGCACCAACCCGCGCGATCTGCGCTCGACCATTGGTTCGGTGGTGCACGCCCTGGTCGCCGAATCACGCAAAAGCGCAACGGAATTGCTGGCCGAACTGGACCGCGCCTGGCGCCACCTGCCCTTCGAGGCGGAGTGGCATTCGGCCAACGAGCTGGCGCGGCACCGCGCGATGATCGAGGCCTTCGTCGAGTGGCGGGCGCAGACCCGCGGAGCGCTGACCGAGGTCGGCGTCGAGGTCGAGATCGACGGAACCCTGGCCGCGTCCCGCGATGGCGGTGGCGAAGTCCGGCTGCGCGGCCGGGTCGACCGGTTGGAGCGCGACGCCGCCGGCCGCCTGGTGATCGTCGACGTCAAGACCGGTAAGACGCCGGTCAGCAAGGACGACGCCCAGCAGCACGCCCAGCTCGCGATGTATCAGTTGGCGGTCGCCGAGGGCATGGTGGCGGCCGGCGAGGAGCCGGGCGGCGCGCGGCTCGTCTACGTCGGCAAGGCCGGGGCCTGCGGCGCGACGGAGCGCGAACAGGATCCGTTGACCCCGGCCGCCCGCGACGAATGGCGCCGGCTGGTGGTCCGCGCGGCCGAGGCGACCGCCGGGCCCCGGTTCATCGCCCGGCGCAACGACGGTTGCTCGCATTGCCCGGTACGGCCCTCGTGCCCGGCCCACGCGGACGGGGCGGAACGGTGAACGCACGGTACAGCCCGGCCGAATTGGCCCGAGCGCTGGGGCTTTTCCCGCCCACCGACGAGCAGGCCGCCGTCATCGCGGCCCCGCCCGGCCCGCTGGTCGTGATCGCCGGCGCCGGCGCGGGCAAAACCGAGACCATGGCCGCGCGGGTGGTCTGGCTCGTCGCCAACGGCTACGCCGAACCCGGCCAGGTCCTCGGGTTGACGTTCACCCGTAAGGCCGCCGGCCAGTTGCTGCGCCGCGTGCGCTCCCGCCTCGCCCGGCTGGCCGGCGTCGGCGCCCCCGACGGTGCGGCTGCCGCGGAACCGGCGGGCAACCCGACGGTCAGCACCTACCACGCCTTCGCCGGTTCCCTGATCCGCGATTACGGGCTGCTGCTGCCCATCGAGCCCGACACCCGGCTGCTCGGCGAGACCGAGCTGTGGCAGCTGGCCTTCGACGTCGTCAGCCGCTACCGCGGGGAGCTGCACACCGACAAGACCCCCGCCGCGGTGACGTCGATGGTGCTGCGGCTGTGGGGTCAGCTGGCCGAACACCTGGTCGACACCCGGCTGCTCGGCGATACCCACGTGGAGCTGGAGCGGCTGATCCACACCCTGCCCGCGGGCCCCTATCAGCGCGACCGCGGCCCCAGCCAGTGGTTGCGACGGTTGTCGGACACCCAGACCCAGCGAGCCGAGCTGGGGCCGCTGCTCGACGCTTTGGGCGAGCGGATGCGGGCCGCCAAGGCGATGGACTTCGGCGTGCAGATGGCCTGCGCCGCACGGCTGGCGGCGGACTACCCGCGGGTCGGCGAGGAACTGCGCGGCCGCTACCGCGTGGTGCTACTCGACGAGTACCAGGACACCGGGCACGCGCAGCGGGTCGCCCTGTCGGCGTTGTTCGGCGGCGGTGTCGACGACGGGCTGGCGCTGACCGCCGTCGGCGACCCGATTCAGTCGATCTACGGTTGGCGCGGCGCCTCGGCGACCAACCTGCCACGCTTCACCACCGACTTCCCGCTGTCCGACGGCACACCGGCGCCGGTCCTGGAGCTGCGGACCAGCTGGCGCAACCCGCCGAGCACCCTGCGGCTGGCCAACGCGATCTCGGCGGAGGCGCGCCGCAGGTCCGTCGCGGTGCACGCGCTGCGGCCGCGCCCGGACGCGCCGGCCGGGACCGTCCGCTGCGCATTGCTGCCCGATGTGCAGGCCGAGCGGGAGTGGATCGCCGACGAGCTCGCCGCCCGGTACCGGGGGGCCGACGGCGGGAACCCGCCGACCGCCGCGGTCCTGGTGCGCCGCAACGCCGACGCCGCGCCCATCGCCGATGCGCTGCGCGCCCGGGGTGTCCCGGTCGAGGTCGTCGGGTTGGCCGGGCTGCTGTCGGTGCCGGAGGTCGCCGACGTCGTGGCCATGCTGCGGCTCGTGGCCGACCCGACCGCGGGCGCGGCGGCGATGCGGGTGCTCACGGGTCCGCGCTGGCGCCTCGGCGGCCGCGACGTGGCCGCGCTGTGGCGGCGCGCCCGGACGCTGTGCGACGGCGGGGGCGGGGCCGTCGCGCCGGAAGCGATCGCGATGGCGGCCGGCCCGGACGCCGACACCGCCTGCCTCGCGGACGCCATCGCGGATCCCGGCCCGGCGGAGTGCTATTCGGCCGCGGGGTATCAGCGCATCACCGCGCTGGGCGCCGAACTGCGCGCGCTGCGGGGCCACCTGCGCCATGCGCTGCCGGACCTTCTCGCCGAGGTGCGCCGGGTGCTCGGCGTCGACTGTGACGTCCGCGCCGCGGCGGGGGCGCAGTCCGGCTGGACCGGCACCGAACACCTGGACGCGTTCGCCGACGTCGTCGCCGGCTACGCCGAACGAGCGGACGCGGCCGACCGTTCGGCGACGGCGTCGGTGTCGGGGCTGTTGGCCTTCCTGGATGTGGCCGAGTCGGTCGAAAACGGCTTGCCGCCCGCCCCGTTGGTGGCCGCGCGCGATCGCGTGCAGGTGCTCACGGTGCACTCCGCGAAGGGGCTGGAGTGGCAGGTGGTCGCGGTGGCGCACCTGTCGGGCGGGATCTTTCCGTCGACCGCGTCCCGGAGCACCTGGCTCACCGACGCGGCGGAGCTGCCGCCGCTGCTGCGGGGCGACCGCGCCTCGACGGGCGCACTGGGCATCCCGGTGCTCGACACCTCGGATGTCACCAACCGAAAGCAGCTGTCCGACAAGATCTCCGAACATCGCCGACAACTGGAGCAGCGCCGCGTCGACGAGGAGCGGAGGCTGCTCTATGTCGCCATCACCCGCGCCGAGGACACCCTGCTGGTGTCCGGCCACCACTGGGGCGCCACGGGGATCAAACCGCGCGGGCCCTCGGATTTCCTGTCCGAAATCAAGGACGTCATCGACCGTTCGGCCTCGGCCGGTGACCCCTGCGGGGTGGTGGATCAATGGGCGCCCAGCCCGGCCGACGGTGACCGGAACCCGTTGCGCGACAACACCGTCGAGGCCGTCTGGCCCGCCGATCCGCTGGCCGGCCGACGCGGTGATGTCGAGCGCGGTGCGGCGTTGGTGACCCGGGTGATGTCGAGCGACACCGGTGACGAAGGCGCCGACGTCGAGGGTTGGACCGCCGACGTCGACGCGCTGCTCGCCGAACGGGCGCGGGTGGCCCAACCGCCGTCCGGCGAGCTGCCCAGCCAGCTGTCGGTCAGCGGCCTGGTCGACCTGGCCCGCGACCCCGCGGCCGCGGCGCAGCGGCTGCGGTATCGGCTGCCGACGCGGCCCGACCCGCACGCGTTGCTGGGCAACGCGTTTCACGCGTGGGTCCAGCAGTTCTACGGCGCCGAGTGCCTGTTCGACCTCGCGGACCTGCCCGGTGCGGCGGATTCCGACGTCGGCGACACCCGGGAGTTGGCCGCGTTGCAGGCCGCGTTCACCGAATCGCCGTGGGCTGCGCGCACTCCGGTCGCCGTCGAGGTGCCCTTCGAGATGCCGATCGGCGACACCCTGGTGCGCGGGCGCATCGACGCGGTGTTCGCCGACCCCGACGGCGGCGCAACGGTCGTCGACTGGAAGACCGGAGAACCGCCGCACGGACCCGAAGCCATGCGGCAGGCCGCCGTCCAACTCGCCGTCTACCGCTTGGCGTGGGCCGCCCTGTCCGGTGTCCCGGCATCGTCGGTGCGCACGGCCTTCTATTACGTGCGCGCCCGCGCCACGGTCGCCCCCGACGATCTGCCCGCCCCCGCCGAACTGGCCGGGCTGCTGGCCGAGCCGGCCGTC
>NZ_LZIX01000093.1:0-1432 GCF_001666955.1 Mycobacterium sp. E735
ACTCCGACGAGCCGCGCGAGTGGGGCCGCAAGGTGCGCGACTTCCACAAGACGATCAAGGGCACCATCAGCGACGGGTCGAGGTATCACGCGCTGAATCCCGAACTCTTCTACTGGGCACACGCCAGCTTCGTCGATCAGGTCATCTACAACACCGACACGTTCATCCGCCGGCTGTCGCACGCGGAGAAGGAGCGGATCTTCGACGAGGGCAAGGTGTGGTACAGCCTCTACGGCGTCAGCGACCGCGGCCAGCCGCAGACCTACGACGAGTTCCTCGCCTACTGGGACGAGATGCTCGAGCGGTTCGTCTCGCACAAGACCGTCCTGTACGGGACCGGCTACATCAGGAAGGGAATCCCGGGCCCGCGCTGGATTCCCGGCCCGGTTTGGAAGGTGCTGTCCGCCCCGCTGAACGCCTACACCCGCCTGGTGTTGGTCGGGACTATGCCGCAGCAGATGCGCGAGGTCTGCCAACTGGAGTGGAATGCGAAGAAAGAGAAGCGATTCCAACGGTTCGCGGCCGCCATGCGCGCGCTCAACCCGCTGATCAACCGGCTGCCCATCGGCGCGATCTACACCCCGTGGGCGGCAACCGCGTGGCGGCGGTCGGGCGTCGACCCGCGCCGGCTACACAACCGCGCGGCTTAGCTGCGACGCTCGGCGGCGGCGACGCCGCCCTTGAGGAGCTCGTCGATGACCTTCTTGAACACAGGCAGCATCAGCCGGTCAGCACCGGGGATCTTCAGCGTTGACCGTAGATGCCAGCTGACCTCGGTTCCAGTGCATGTTTCGCGCAGCCGGATCGTGCCGATGTGATCGCGCGTCGGTGCGCCCGAGAGCATCTTGTACGCGTAGCGGGTGGGCCGCTCATACTCGATGATCTCCTCGACGAACGGGGGCCCGATCGCCACCAGACGTCTGATCGCACCGACACCGTTCGGAGCGGGGGTTCCCTCGCGATCAAGCGTGCTGCGTCGGAACAGCCGCGTGTGCCGGGCGATCGCGCGGTGGTCGGTCATGGCGTCGAACACGGTCTCGATCGGCGCTCTCGCGGTTCGGGTGAGGGTGAACTCGATCATTCGCACTCCGCGCTACCGATGAGCCACGCCGGTATGCCGTTGTCCGCCGCCATGATCCGTCCCCTTCCGCTACAGAGAACATAGCCTCAGGGCCGCAGCGCATAAAGGTCACACCCGACCGTCGGCGCAAAGCAGACTCAGCCGCGGGACCGCACACCCGTGTTGCCAAAGTGAACGGCGGGTACACAGCGCCGAAACTCCCTGCGAAGTAAGCCAATACGGTGGTGGACGCTTGGTGATCGGGTGCGGATGGGCAAGGATCTCTTGACATGGCCGATGTCGATTTTTCGCTGCTGGACGTTCCGCGTTCGGAACCGCTCGAGGACCCGGAGGCCTACCTGCGCGCGGCGA